>CAZHBM010000054.1:0-14077 GCA_964529945.1 uncultured Anaerolineales bacterium
GTTTCCGCCGGCTGCCGGCCGGTATTTTGCTGCTGCTGGCACTCCTACTATTGGTCGCCGGCTGGCCGGCCACGGCCAGCTCACAGGGCAGCGTCTATTACGTTTCACCGTCAGGCTCGAACGGCAATCCCGGCACCTCATCCCAACCCTTCGCCACCGTCCAGCACTGCGCTGATGTGGCCCAGGCCGGCGATACCTGCTTGCTCAGGGCCGGCACCTATCGTGAGACGGTAACCCCGCCCCGTTCGGGCACCTCCGACCACCCGATCACGTTCGCTGCCTATCCGGGAGAAGTCGCCGTCGTCAGCGGCGCCGACCCGGTCAGCGGTTGGAGCCTGTACAAGGGCAACATTTACCGCGCCTCAATGCCCTGGGATTTGAACGTGCGCAGCAGCAGCCCCCAGCCCAACCAGGTCACCAACAACCAGGTGTTCGTGGACGGCACGATGATGCCCGAGGCACGCTGGCCGAACGTCGCACCCGAGCAATTGACGCGCCTGGATGACGCCGACAAGGCGCAGGCCGATTCGGTCAGCAACGTCAGCCACTACACGGCCACCTACCACGACAGCGACCTGGCCCAGCTGCCGGCCGGGCTGTTCAACGGCGGAAAGATCAACTTTGGCCCCGGTGCCAACCTGGTTCAAACCACCTGCGACGTGGTCAACCAGACCAACTCAAGCGTATCCCTGCAATGCAACCCCGATCCGGGCGCCTGGAACCAGCGTTCCGACCTGCTCGGTTACGGCGAGTTGATCGTGCCCTGCGGTCACAACTACTACTATCTATGGGGCGAGCTCGGTGCGTTGGATTCGGCCGGCGAGTGGTTCCGTGAAGGCGACGGTACGCTCTATTTGTGGCTGCCCGGCAGCCAGGCGCCGGACGGCCATCAAATCGAGGCCCGGCGCCGCTTGTGGGCCTTTGACCTGAGCGGCAGGCAGTACGTGAACGTCGACGGCCTGAACATCTTCGCCGCCGGCATCAAGTACAGCTCCCAGACCCAACACACCACTGTGAGTAACGTGGATTTGCAGTACGCCTGGCATTTCCAGGAGATACCCGTCCTGTTCCAGACCAACGGCACCAAGGGGCTGGAAGTGATGGGCAGCTACAACACCATCCGGGACAGCCGCCTGGCCTATACGGCCGGCAACATGATCAACCTGGGCGGCACCCACAACCAGGCCGTCAACAACGTCATCGCCCAGGCCGGCTACATGGGCATTGGGGGAGCGGTGGTGGGTCAGGCCGACGACGGTGTGACCAACCCCGGTGGCTCGGAAGCCAACCAAATGCAGCAGAATACCGTTTACCTGTCCGGTCGTATTGCCGCCTCGGCCGATTCCGGCCTGAACATCACCTACAACGATCTCTACCAGTCCCACCTGCAGATAACCGATTTGGGTACCGTCTACGCCTACAATCAGGACGGCAAAAACGCCGCCATCGCCTATAACCTGATCCACGACAACGAGGCTTTTATTCTGGAGTGCGAAGGCTTTTTTGGCGGCTACGGCATCTTCCTGGATGACAACACTTACAACTACCGCGTCTATCGTAACCTTATCTGGGACACCACCGCCCCCGGCATCGCCACCTACGGGACCGATTCTGCGCCGGGCAACCGGGTCGTGGCCAACAACACGGTCGACGGCCGGCTGACCGCCTGGGTCAAGGACGGCCAGACCCAATCCGGCACCCAGTACAAAAACAACATCCGTTTCGAGGTTAACCCGGCCGACAGCTTCCCGGCCAGCCTGGACAGCAGCAACAATTACGGCGGTGACCCGTGGGTGGTCGATGCCGCCCAACGCGACTACCAATTGCGTTCCTACTCGCCGGCGGTCGATGCCGGTCTCAATCTGGGCAGTCCCTACATGGACAGCCCCGAGGCGCCGGTCGGCGCGCCCGACATCGGCGCGCTGGAGCTGGGACGCGCCCCCTTCGTGGCCGGCGCGGTGCTGCGCCAGCAGGACCTGGCCCAACTGGCAGCCACCTGTTATCCCAACAGCGACGATACCACCGCCACCTGCCGGCTGGACGGTTTGCCGGCCGGCCGCCGGCTGCCGGCCGATTTTTCGCTGGCCGTTGGCGGCACCGGCAACCCCACCCAGGACTGCACGTCGACGGTGGACTACGACGTTCACCAGGCCAGCGGGCTGTGCAGCAATGTTCCCATCGCCGGCCTGAGTGGCACCCAGCCGGTTTACGCCCGTATTGGAAGCGGCGACTGGGTGCAATTGCCCACCGCGGCAGATCTGGGGGCGTTGGCGCTATACAACGTCACTCCCGGCTCGGGCAGCACCCTGGGCGGCACTTTGATTCACCTCAGCGGTCGCCGCTTCGACAGTGACGCGGTCGGCTACCGGGTGCCGGTGACGATCAACAACAGCAGCGGCGGTGCGCTATACGATTACCAGGTGCTGGTCAGCCTCGACACGGCCAGCCTGATCTCCCAGGCCAAGATGAGCTCGAATTGCAGCGATATCCGTTTTCGCGACCAATACGGCGACCTGCCTTTCTGGCTGGAAAAGGGCTGCAACGGCCCGGACACCCGGCTTTGGGTCCGCGTGCCCTATCTACCGGCAGGCGACAGCACGATTGAGCTCAGTTACGGCAACCTGGGCCTGCCTTCCGCCGTCAGCGGGGCCGAGACCTTCGTCTTCTTTGATGATTTCGCCGATGGAACCGTCAATGGCACCTATTGGACGGTCAACTCCGGCAATTGGTTTACCATCCAGGAGACCGGTGGCACAATGCGGGTATCGGGCACCAGCGACAGCGGCAGCCAATACGATACGGCTACCTTCAGTCTCAACTACTGGAAGGTTGCCCTGCCGCACAACTACGCCGTCGATTCCGACCTGGCCGTGCTGGCCGGCACCGATCACTTCAAGGCCAACGTCGGCGCCGGCACCGACGTGATGGCGCTTCAAGGCCACCCGACCGGGACGCCACCGGGAAAAAACATCGCCTACTATTCCGGCGGCAGCTGGCACACCGTCGGCCAAAGCCGGATTGGCACGGCCACTTTTGACTTCCACAGCTTCAGCCTGTCGGTCACCGGCACCAGCAACAATCGCACCCTGCGCTGGTTCGAAGCCGGCGACCTGGCGACGCCGCTGGCCAGCCGCAGCGGACTGTCCGATCCGTCGTACGTGCCCTTTGGCTACGGCCCGGACGCCGTCGAAACCTTCGAGGCGCGGTTCGACAACGTACGCATTCGCCAGAGTGTCTCTCCCGAGCCAACCACCAGCCTGGGAGCGGAGACGTGGCAGGGTTTGAGGGTCACCGTCGGCGGGCAGCGCTGTGGCAACGTTTCCGTCAGTGATGGTATCAACGCCACCTGCCGCACCCCGGCCCATCCCGAGGGCACGGTCAACGTGACCGTCATCAATGCCGACGGCGCCAGCCAGACCCTTAACAGCGCCTTCACCTACGCTCAAGGCAACCTGTTCTTTTTGCCGGACGTTCGCCGCTGAACCCGGCCCGTTGGGGGCAGGAACAGGCAGGCGCCGGGGAAGTCGTAGATTTTCCTTGCGCTTTTGGCCTGCCTATGTGAGAATAAGAAGCAATCGCTCCTAAGTGCCGGCAATTGATTGGGGAGGCCTTTGTGACGTCTTTTTCCACCAACCGTATTGGTCTACTCACCGGCGGCGGCGACTGCCCCGGCCTGAACGCCGTCATCCGGGCGGTCGTCAAGACGGCCGTCAACGAGTACGGGTGGCAGGTGCTGGGCATCAAGAATGGTTTCGAGGGCCTGATCAAGCCCGACCAGGTGTACCAACTGCAACTGAGTGACGTGCGCGGCATCCTGCCGCGCGGCGGCACCATTCTGGGAACCACCAACCGGGCCAATCCCTTCGCCTATGAGGTGAAAACCAACGGCCGGGTCGAGGTGCGTGACGTTTCGGAAGATGTCGTCCGTCGCGTAAGACAATTGGGGCTGGACGCCCTGGTCGTCATCGGCGGTGACGGCTCGCTTAATATCGCCCACAAGCTGATACAAAAGGGCCTCAAAATCGTCGGCGTGCCCAAAACCATCGACAACGATCTGCTGTGCACCGAGACCAGCTTCGGCTTCGACACCGCCGTCAACACTGCCATGGAAGCCCTGGACAAATTGCACACCACTGCCGAAAGTCACCACCGCATCATCATCCTCGAGGTGATGGGCCGCAACGCCGGCTGGATCGCCCTCCGAGCCGGCATTGCCGGCGGCGCGGACGTCATTCTACTGCCCGAGATTCCCTACGACCTGGCGGCCGCCGTCGAGACAATCGACCGCCGCCGCCAACGCGGCGCCTCGTTCAGTATCCTGGTCGTGGCCGAAGGCGCCCGCCCCATCGGCGGAGAGGCTGTCTACCAGTCCCACCGCGACCTGGGGGCGGTTGCCCGGCTGGGCGGCGTCGGCGAGGCGGTAGCCGCCCAACTGCGCGACCGGTTGCAGATGGAGGTACGGGTGACCGTCCTGGGTCACCTGCAGCGCGGCGGATCGCCCACGGCCTGTGACCGCTTGCTCGCCAGCCGGTTCGGCGCGATGGTCGTCCACCTGGTCGCCAACGGCCAGTTTGGGTCGATGGTGGCCCTCAAGGACGACCAGATCGTCTCGGTGCCTATCGCCGAGGTGGCCGGCCGCCAGAAGCTGGTATCCTTGTCGGGTGACGTCGTGCGCACCGCCGTCGGCCTGGGCATCTGCCTGGGACGCAGTCGTTCGCAACTCGAGCCCCTCATCACCGCCGCTCTGGACCAGGACGAGGCCAACGCGTGCCACGTTCTTTTCTCGCAGGTTACTTTCGAAAGGAGACACAGGTTATGAAATATCGACGTTTCGGCCGTACAGGTTGGATGGTAAGTACCATTGGTTACGGCATGTGGGCCATGGGCCACGACTGGGCCGGTTCGGAGGACCAGCAATCGCTTGAGTCCCTGTCCAAGGCCGTCGATTTGGGCTGCAATTTTTTCGATACCGCCTGGGGATACGGCGCCGGTTACAGCGAACGCCTGCTGGGCGAACTGGTGCGCTCCCGGCCGGAGATAAAGCTCTACACGGCGACCAAGATACCGCCCAAGAACTTCAAATGGCCCAGCCAGCGCAGCTTCACCGTCGACGACTGCTTCCCGCCCGATCACGTCGAGGAATACGTGCACCGCAGCCTGGAGAACGCCGGCCTGGACAGCTTCGACCTGATGCAACTGCATACGTGGGAAGATAGCTGGATCGAAGACGACCGCTGGATCAACAAGATGAACGATCTGCGCGACCAGGGCCTGTTTCGCGCCATCGGCATCAGCCTCAACCGCTGGGAGCCCTGGAACGGGGTCAAGGCGGTGCGCAGCGGACTGATCGATTCGGTCCAGGTCATCTACAACATCTTCGACCAAAACCCCGAAGATGAGCTCTTCCCGGCCTGCCGGGAGAAGGACGTGGCCGTCATCGCCCGCGTGCCTTTCGACGAAGGCACGCTGACCGGCAAATTGACCAAGGACAGCACCTGGCCGGAAGGCGACTGGCGCAACGACTATTTCGTGCCCGAGAACCTGATCCCGGCCGTCGAACGGGCCGACGCCCTCAAGCCGCTGGTGCCGGAAGGTATGACGATGGCCCAGATGGCGCTGCGCTTCATCCTGTCCAACCCCACCGTCTCGACCACCATTCCCGGCATGCGCAGCCTGCGCCACGTAGAGGATAACATTGCCGTCAGCGATTTGGGGCCGCTGCCTCAGCCGCTGCTGGCCGAATTGCGCAAGCACCGCTGGGAGCGCCAGCCGACCTGGTGGTCGCAATAGACTCCCATTTGCCGGCCTCCCCAAGCGGGCGCGCAGGGTCACGTAGATCTCGTATTGGGTCGTCGACAGAAGGCGTCGACGACCCAATTTTTTGAAACAGCCCGCTGCTGAGCTGACCTACCTGACCACTCATGGAAGGAAGACCTCGGCTTGACAGGGTGTGTGCCAAGTTCCTGCAGGATAAATCGGGCCGAGCCAGGGTTTGGCTACGAAGTAGGTTCGTGAAAGACCGGCCACGCAGTGTAATGAGAAGCGCACTGCATCAGGTAGTATTTTGTGGTTCTTGTGGATGGAAGACTTCCACCCACAAGAACCACAAAAACAGATTAAACTAACCTCCGACTCACCTGGCCATCTACCAAGACTATGGGACATATCTTTCTGAACAAAACCCATTGACAGCCGCCGTTGAATGTTGTATACTGTTGCTAAACTGACCAGTCAGTTTAGCAACAGGAGGCACCTGTGACCAAACAGAAACCGGCTGAAGAACGACGCCAGGAAATCCTGGCTGCCGCCGCCCGCTGTTTCGCCCGCAAGGGCTTCCCGGCCACCACTATGGACGACGTGGCCGCCGAAAGCGGGTTGAGCAAGGGCAGCCTGTATTGGTATTTCCACAGCAAGGATGAATTGCTGGCGGCCTTGATGTTCTGGTATCTGGAAGGCTTCGAGCAAGCGATGGACGCCATAACCCAACAGCCGCTGTCTGCCCGCCAGAAAATGATCCGCGTGATGGAAGTCTTTGCGGCAGAAATGCGCCAATCGCGCGATTTGTGGCCTGTTATGCTGGATTTTATGTCCCAGGCCAGGCAAGCCCCCCAACTGAAACAACACCTGGAAAGAGTCTACGCCGATTGGATCGAATTGCTGGGCAGCCTGCTCGACCAGGGTGTTGCCGAAGGGGAGTTGCGCCCGGTTAACAGCCGCGCCTTGAGCGCCATCTTTGTCGCCGTATACGACGGCCTGGCCCTGCAGGACCTGCTCTTGGGCGAGGTCGACTGGGACGCGGTCACCGCCACCCTGGCCCAGGTTTTGTTCGACGGGCTGACCCACCGGCCGGCAGAGAACGATCCGGCGACGTCTGCCGCCGGCACCACCCACACCGGTGAAAGATAGGGAGTCATGCATTTACGTAAGATTTGGGCCGTATTGGTAAAGGAGATGCGCCACATCCTGCGGGCAGGTAGCTTACTTCCCACGATCTTCATTCCGGTATTGGTGATGATGATCATGTCGACCGCCATGGCCCAGGATATCCGCTCGGTGCCCATTTCGATTATGGACGCCGACAGGAGCCCGCTGTCACGCAAATTCCTGGCCGGTCTGGCCAACAGCCAGGACCTGGTGATCGGCCGCGAGGCCGAGAATTACCAGCAGGCCAACACCTGGTTCAACCAAAGCCTAATCAAAGCCCTGGTCGTCATTCCGGCCGGCTTTGGCGATGATCTGGTAGCCGGCCGGCCGACGGAGATCCAGGTGCTGGTTGACGGCACCGACCCCGCCACAGCCGAGCACGTCATCACCCAGGTGGTCAGCCGCAGCCAGAATTTTGGGTTCGAGCAACTGCTCAAGGTGGTCAGTCGCGAGCTGACCACCAGCCAGGAGTCGCTGCCCATCGACCTGCGCGTGCAGGAATGGTACAACCCCGGCCTGCGCAACCTGACCGGCATCGTGCCCGCTATGCTGGCCATCGCCCTGACCCTGCCGGCCGTCAACGTGATGGGCGCCCTGGCCCGCGAACGCGAGTTGGGCACCATGGAAATCCTGTTTGCCACCCCGCTTGGGCGCGGTGAGTTGCTGATCGGCAAGACTCTCCCCTACCTGGTCCTGGGTATGATCTCGGCCGTTCTGTGTGCCCTGGCCGCCGTCGTCGTCTACGGCGTCCCCTTCCGGGGCGCCTTCAGCGCCTACCTGATCGCCTGCCTGTGCTTCTACCTGGTCTCATTCGGATTGGGGCTCTTGCTGTCGATATTCATCCGCAGCCAGGCGGTGGCCATGTTGGGCGGGCTGTTGATACTGATGTTTCCGGCTATGTTCCTGTCGGGCATCTTTTACCCCGTCGCCAGTATGCCGGCCGAAATGCAGTCCGAATCTCAGTTTCTGCCGGCCACATCCATGGTAGCCGCCGTCCGCGGTATCATGATCAAGGGACAAAGCCTGGTCGCCCTGCGCTCCCAGATTCTGATCATGGTGGTCTCGGGTGTCGTCTATCTTGGGCTGTCGATTGGTCTCTTCAAGAAGAAAGTGTGAGCCGAGCCTATGTTGGGACGTATTTGGGCACTGGTCGTCAAGGAGATGATTCAATTCTGGCGCGACAGGTTGATGGCGCCGCTTATCGTCCTTGGGCCGCTGGTTGAGTTGTCGCTGGTTGCCTGGGCCACTTCGGCGCCGGTCAGCAACCTGCCGACCGCCATCGTCGACCTGGACCGCAGCCAGGAAAGCCGGGCGGTGACCACCGCCCTGCAGAACACCGGCACCTTCGAGTTCACCCGCTATTTGTCCAGCGAAGACGAGGCCGGCGCCATGGTGGCCGACGGGACGGTTGTGGTCGCCGTCCTGTTGCCGGAAGATTTTGCCGACAGACTGGCCTCTCCCTCCGGTCAACCGGCCGAGATGGCCTTGATCCTGGACGGCGCCGACCCGATGGCCGCCCGGGCCGCCCTTGAGTCGGCCCAGGGCGCGGTCGACCAGGTGAGCCAGGAGGTCCTCACCCGCTGGAACGGCGGCCGCCCACCGCCGACATCCCTGGTTACACCCACCGTTCGCGTTCGTTATAACGAGGAGATGAAGAAGTCGGTCTTCACCCTGCCGGCCGAGCTGGGCATGATCCTGTTCGCCATCGCCCTGATCGTCGCCAGCCTGAGTATCGCCCGCGAAAAGGAGCAAGGCACCCTGGAGCAGGTGCTGGTAACGCCCGTGCGTTACATCGAGCTGGTCCTGGCCAAGGCGATTCCGCCGCTGATCCTGTCCTTCACCGGTTTCACGCTCATGCTGCTGGTCTCGATCCATTTCTTTGGCGTGCCCATGCGCGGTTCCTGGCCGCTGTTGATGGCCGTGTCGCTGTTCTTCCTGTTGGTCGAGCTGGGCATCGGACTGACGGCGTCGGCTTTCTCCAACAGCCAGATGCAGGCAGCTATGCTGGTGTTTGGCTGGGTAATGATCGAGTTCCTTTTCACCGGTTACGGAGTCCCGGTCGAAAATATGCCCTGGCTGATGCAGAAGCTGGCCAACGTGTTTCCGATCTACCACTACATGGCCATTTTCCGCAGCATTTTGCTCAAAGGCGTCGGCATCCAGGCCATCTGGCCGCACCTGGTCGCCGGGCTGATTCTGGGCGTGTTTATCAACATATTGACCGTCGTGTCGCTCTCGAGACAAAAATGGGACTGATCGGCTGCTTCAAGACGACTCTCGCACTTGACAGGCTTACAAAGGCGTGCTAAGATATGAATGATCGTTCATTTACATGAATAGTTATTCATTCGCCTGCTATCGCTGCCCTGTCGGCGAGAAAGGTTAGCTACGTATGCCAGATCAAAATTCAGGTCAACCGCCGGCCGGCAACACGGCCGAAGGTTGGCGGCAGCAGATTATAGACGCCCGCCGCGAACAGATTCTGGACGCCACGGCCGTGGTGTTCGCCAAAAAAGGATTCCACCGCGCCACCATCCGCGATATCGCCCGCCAGGCCGGCATCGCCGACGGCACAATCTACAACTACTTTTCCGGCAAGCAGGACTTGCTGGTCGGGTTGATCGATAAGCTGGCCCTGGCGCCGTTACGCGAAATCTTCGCCAAACACCAGGCGGACCGGCCGCAAGAGCTGCTGCGGCTGGTGATAGGCAACCGGATTCAGTTCGTGCGTGCCCACCGCGACATCCTGGTGTCAGTCTACCCGGAAGTGATCGCCAACCCCGAACTGCGCCAATACGTGATCAAACAGCAGATTCTGCCTTTTACGGAGACGCTCCAGGCCTACATCCGGTCGGCAATTGAAGCCGGCCTCGTCAACGCCGTCAATCCGGTACTCTTTACCCAAATGGTTTTCAGCACCCTGCTCAACCTGGCGCTGATCGACATGTCCGACGAGGTCGATACCTTCGCCGGTTTGTCGGACGAACAACTGGCCGACCAGATGACCGAAATCCTGTACCACGGCCTGGCACTTGGAACGGAGGCGGGCTGACATGTGGTTGCGATTGCGCGCCATGACCAAGAAGGAATTCATTCACATCCGGCGCGACCCGCGCTCGCTGGCCATCATGATCTTCCTGCCGCTGGTCCAGTTGGTGCTGCTCGGCTACGCCGCCACGACCGACATCAAGAACCTCAACACGGCCGTGGTCGACAGTGACAAGACGCCTCAAAGTCGCGAGCTGGTGGACGCCTACCGCGCCTCGGATTACTTTTACATCGTCGACTACGTCGACAACGAGGAAGAAGCCGGCCGGCTGCTGGATGCCGGCACCATTCGCGCCGCCGTCATCATCCCGGCCGGCTATGGCAAGGACCTGACCCGCGGCCAGCGACCGGAAGTCGCCTTTTTCATCGACGGTTCGGATCCCCAAATCGCCAACACGGTCTTTGCCGCCTCGCAGAGCGTCGCTCAGGCCCAGTCGACCGACATCATCCGGCGCACCCTGAACGTCGATCCTGCCAACCTACCCGGCATCGATGTCCGGCCGCGGGTGTGGTACAACCCCAACATGGAGAGTGCCTACTTCACCATCCCTGGACTGATCGGTATCATCCTGTTCCTGTTCGCCGCCCTGTTCACGTCGATGTCCATCGTGCGCGAACGCGAGCAGGGCACGATTGAGCAGTTGATCGTCACCCCGCTGCGCCCGACGGAAATGATCCTGGCCAAGATTATCCCCTACATCATCATTTCTTTTCTGGATGTGCTCGAGGTTTTGGCGTTGGGTGTCTGGCTGTTCCACATTCCCATCAACGGCAGCCTTGAGTTGCTGCTGCTCATCTCCGGGCTGTTTCTCATTTTGTCGCTGTCCATCGGCATCCTGATTTCCAGTGTCGCCGGCACCCAACAGGAGGCCATGATGATGACCCTGGGGATGATGTTGCCCAATATCTTCCTGAGCGGCATGTTCTTCCCTATCGAGGCCATGCCCAAGGTGCTGCAGTACATATCCTACCTGGTGCCGGTACGCTATATGATCAACGTTTTGCGCTCCATCATCCTCAAAGGCGTGGGCGTGCAACTGCTGCTGAACGACTTGTGGGCCATGGCCGCCATGGCCGCTGTGGTGGTCACCGTGGCCTCGATAAGCTTCAAGAAACGATTGGATTAGCTTTATGGAATCACGTCCACCCAACAACAACCACCGCGAGCAACTGCAAATTGTGACCGACGGCCTGACCAAGCGCTTCCGCGACACGTTAGCCGTCGATCACCTCGACCTGAAAATTCGTGGCGGCGAGGTGTTTGGGCTGGTAGGACCCGACGGCGCCGGCAAGACGACCACCATCCGCATGTTGGCCGCCATCATGGACCCCAGTCAGGGCACGGCCACCGTGGCCGGTTTGGACACCCACCGGGAAGCCGAAGCCATCAAGCACCACATCGGTTATATGGCCCAGGAGTTCAACCTCTACCCCGACCTGACGGTTGAGGAGAACCTGACCTTCTTCGCCGACGTCTTCGACGTGCGCGGCGCGCGGCGCCAAAAACGGATCCAGGAGTTGCTCGAGTTCGCCCGCTTGACCGAGTTCCGCCGCCGGCGTTCCGGCCTCCTTTCCGGCGGCATGAAAAAGAAACTGGCCCTGGCCTGCTGCCTGATCCACGAACCGGACATTCTGTACCTGGACGAGCCGACCACCGGCGTCGATCCGGTGTCGCGGCGCGAGTTTTGGGACATCTTGTCCAGCCTGCACGCCCGGGGCACGACCATTTTCGTCAGCACCCCCTACATGGACGAGGCCGAACGCTGCTCCACCGTCGGCCTGATGTACAATGGGCGGCTGATCGTATGCGACACACCGGCCAACATCAAGGCAATGATCGGTGGGCAGATGCTGGAACTAAAGCCCACTTCCGACAAGCTCTTCGGCGTCGGCCTGATGCGCCGGGCCCAAAAGACTGTCACCGGCCTGGAAGGCGTCCGTGAGGCCCAGACCTTTGGCGACCTGCTGCACGTATTTGTGGATGATGCCGCCAGGCGCCGCCGGCTCATTCAGTCTGCCCTCTCCAAGCAAGGCATCGGCGTCGAGGGGTTGCGGGTGACCGGCCCGCGCATGGAGGAGGCGTTTATCTCGCTCGTACAACGTGAAAGCCAGGCGGCCGGCGACCGGCCGGCGGAGGGGGAGGCCAAAAATGGCGACTAGTGCTAACGACAAGGCGGTCGTCGCCACCGATCTAACCAAGCGCTTCGGCGACTTCACCGCCGTCGACGGCATCACCTTCTCGGTACCGGCCGGCATCATCTTCGGCTTCCTGGGGCCTAACGGCGCCGGCAAGACGACGACCATCCGTATGTTGCTCGGCCTGTTGCGGCCCACGGCCGGATCGGCCCGGGTGCTGGGCTACGACGTCGCCAAACAGTCGGCCGAGCTCCGCCGTCACATCGGCTACATGTCGCAGAAATTCAGCCTGTACGAGGACCTGACCGTTGTACAGAATCTGAATTTCTACGGCGGGACCTACGGCGTGCGCGGGCGCAAGCTGCAAGAGCGCAAGGCCTACATCCTGCACATGGCCGGTCTGGAAGGCCGCGAGCACGAGCTGACGCGCAACCTCTCGGGCGGCTGGAAACAACGGCTGGCCCTGGGCACGGCCATCATTCACGAGCCGCAGATGCTGTTTCTCGACGAGCCGACCGCCGGCGTGGACCCGATATCGCGCCGCGTCTTCTGGGACCTGCTGTACGCGCTGGCCGAAGGCGGAACCACCATCCTGGTGACGACGCACTATATGGACGAGGCCGAACACTGCCAGGAAATCGCCTTCATCCAACGCGGCAAGCTGGTCGCCCAGGGATCGCCCGAGGAGATCAAGACCCAGGAGATGCACGGCCAGGTGCTGGAAGTGCAGTGCGATCGCGAGGACCTGGCCATCCCGATTCTGCGCGATCTGGGCCTATTCGAGGAAGTCGCGCTTTACGGCGACCTTATTCACGTCGTCTCCGACGACCCCAAGAAGGACATACCGGCCATCCGGTCGGCGCTCAAAAAGGAGGGCATCCACGTTGCATCGGTGGAGCGTATCGCGCCCTCGTTGGAAGACGTCTTCATTTCCACCGCCAGAAGGCACGCGCAGTGAGCCTGTTCAGACGACAACCGTGGGCAGTCTTTTGCTTCCGGTATGGAAGCTGTCTGGCGTTGAAAGGAGCATAAATTAGACGATGAAACGATTATTGCCGGTGATTATTCTGATTGTGTTGGTCGCGCTGGGCGGCGGCGGGTACTGGTATTTTTCGCACAATCCCGGCCAGTGGGATTCGCTGACCGAGGCTGTCCGGGCCGAGTTGGGCCTGCCCACCGCAACCACCCAGGCGCTGACAGCCTCGGGGTTCATCGAAGTCGACGAGACGGAAATAAAGCCCCAGGTCAGCGGCCAGATTCTGGCTTTGAAGGTCGACGAGGGCGATCCCGTCCAGCAAGGCCAGTCGCTGGTTGAACTCGACCAGCGATTGCTGCAGGCCGACATCGGCGAGGCGCAAGCCGCCCTGGCCGTCAGCCAATCCCAACTGGGCCTGGTGAAGGCCGGCGCGCGCCCGGAAGAGATTGACCTGGCCCGCGTGGCCATCACCCAGGCCGAGACGCAAACTCAGGTCGCCAAACAGTCGCTGGAGGACGCCGTCCTGCTCAGGGACAACCCACAGGACATCGACTTGCAGCTCGTCAGCGCCAAAAGTGAGACCCAACTGGCCCAGTTGTCGCTCGACCAGGCTGTTCCGTTGAAGGACGCCGCCGAACTGGCCGACGCCCTGGCGCACCGTCAGGTGATTTGGGCCAACGAGGTCCACCACAAGACGGTCGTGTTCAACGGCAAGAAGTTCCACTTCACCTTCACCCTGGACGAGGGGACCAAACGCCAGGCCAGTGCTACCTGGAACACCCAGGGTACCCAAATGTGGCAGGCCTGGGTGCGCATTCAGGAAGCCCAAACCCAGATAGAAACCTCGCGCCAACACCTCAACGATCTGCTGGCGTTGAAAGCCGACCCGCTGTCGCTCGAACTGGCGGTGGTGCAGGCCCAGGCGGCCTACGACGAGGCCCGGGCCGCCGTGCCGGTCGCCGAGGCCAACCTCAAGGCGGTTCAGGCCGGCGC
>CAZHBM010000055.1:0-4132 GCA_964529945.1 uncultured Anaerolineales bacterium
AATCGCCGAACTGTTGCAGCTGACACCTATGTTGGCGCGCAACGCCGGCCAACTCAGTGACAACTAAATGAAGAAGTTGGCTTTGGGCCGCAGTATGATCACAAACCCACGCATCTTCCTTTTAGACGAGCCTTTCAGTAATATGGACGCGGCCTTTCGCGCTTATATGCGCGGCGAACTCAAGCGCATCCAGCGGGAAGTGGGCCAGACAATGATCTATGTCACTCACGACCAGGTGGAGGCCATGAGTATGGCCGACAACATCGCCGTGATGGATTTTGGTGTGCTGCAGCAATTCGGCACTCCCGATGAGATTTACAATCAGCCTGTCAACACCTTTGTGGCCAACTTCATCGGCAGTCCCAGCATGAACTTCATCGACTGCGGCTATCAGGTGGAAGACGGCCAGGGATATCTAATGCAGCTGCACGGCACCGCTCGGATAGCGGTGGATGAAAAGCGGCGGCAGCTTCTCGAAAAACGGTCCGACAATGAACACCTGATACTAGGCATTCGACCGGAGCATATGACGATCCATCCGGAAACGGACCGGCCCGATCTATTGCAGGCGACAACACACTTCATCGAGCCACTGGGCCCCAAGACGGTGATACATCTCCAGCTTGGTGACACGGATATCATCCGTGTCATTGCGCCACCTTATTATCGTGCTACGCTGGAAGAGCCCCAATGGGTGGAGATCCATCACCGTTACGTGCACATCTTTGACGCTCAGACCGGAGAAGTCATCCGTTAGTACCGCCCCCGGTGGCGAAGGAATAACTGCCTTATGTCAGACATACATCTGGAAAAAGTAACCAAACGTTTTGGGAATGTGACGGCCGTCAATAACCTGGACTTGCACATCAAGGATGGGGAGTTCTTCTGCATCCTTGGACCGCCCAACGCCGGAAAAACGACTACGCTGCGGCTGATCGTTGGCCTCGAGAAGCCTACTGATGGTAATATCTACATCGACGGGGAAGTTGTCAACGAGGTCCACCCGCGCTATCGTGACATCGCCATGATCTTTCAGAACCTGGCCCTATATCCCGACAAGTCGGTGTTTGACAACATCGCCTTCCCGTTGCGTGAGCATCACCTGCCGGCCGACGAAATCCCGAAGATGGTGGAAAACGTTGCCAAGACGTTGCATATCGAGAAATTGTTGGATCGCAAGCCGGGAAAGTTGAGCGGTGGTGAACGACAGCGCGTGGCGATTGCCCGCGCCATTGTGCGCCGCCCAAAGGCTTACCTGATGGACGAGCCGTTGGCAAACTTGGACGCCTTATTGCGCCTGGAGATGCGCATCGAATTGAAGCGGCTCCAGACGCTCTTGCACCAGACGTTGGTCTACGTTACCAGCGACCAAGTCGAGGCCATGTCTATGGCCGACCGCATTGCTGTTATGTACGAGAGTGTCCTACAGCAGTGTGACACACCGGAAAATGTTTACAATCTGCCGGCCAACACAACGGTGGCAACGATTGTCGGTAGCCCTCCTATGAACTTTGTGACCAGCAGCGTCTGCCGTTTTGCGCAATGCCTGGATACCGTCCACCCGCAGTTCACCTTACGTGCGGACGGCGCTCAGCATCCGCTGTGGCAGAAACTGGAACACCTGGGAACCGAAGAATGCGATGTGTTGGTCGGTGTTCGGCCCGAAGACATCCGGGTGTTCGAGCAACCGCCTTCGGAGGAGGCCATTCCCGCCCGGGTATCTGTGGTAGAGCCATTGGGATCGGAGACGATCGTCGATATCGAGTTGGGCCCCAGCATCATCAAGGCGATTGTTCCGCCTACCCAGTATCTGAATGAAAAACAAGACGTGTGGTTGGAATTCGATATGAACAAGGTTCACATTATGGATGTGAACACCGGTCAACGCCTGTACACCAGTGGGCAAGAAGGCACACTAAGCCTGTTGCCCACCGTTTGCGACCCGGCTGCCTGATCGGGCGGGTTGGGCTTTCGGTTTCCGCAGCCGGCGGAATGTCTCCGAAAGCAAATCTACAACTGAATAAGTGGCCCTATGGGTAGCCCGTCCAAACCAGGCTGCCCGGGACACGGGAGTTGCCCGGTTTTGTGCAGGATGCGCGTTTTATCGGGAAATGAAATGGACGCACACCCTGCGTGAAGAGGGCGAGCCCAGGCGACAATGCATGCAAAGCCCTCCGTGGTTTAATGTGACTTACGGAGGGACAAGATGCGAAATCCGGTGAAAATCCGGTGCTGTCCCGCAACTGTAAGAACGAACTGGTGCACCGCTGGCTAATTTTGTGGCGACAACAAGGGCGGTCGACCAGTGTCGAGAGACGCGATCCAGTTCGTTTCGAGCCAGACCGCTGTAATTTGCTTGTACGCCGAAGGCACCTCCGAGGAGAGGGCGCAATCTCATCAGCTCGTTATTGAGGTATCGCGCCCTTTTCCTTTCCAGAGCAGGGGCCGCGATGGCAATTGGGAGCAGCCAATTTGGAGTAGGTCGTGTTAGAGACAGCTAACAAAATCCAATCATCCGAAGGGGGCAACTTATGAAAGACAAACTTGTCGACGCGATGGCCAACATGAGGGAAGAAGAGGCGTACCAGCTGGCGCAGGAGATGCTGGACGCTGGAGAATCCCCGCAAGCAGTGTTGGATGCAGGCCGTGAGGCTATGTCCATCATTGGCCAGCGGTATGAGGCAAAGGAGTATTTCCTGCCTGAGCTGATTATCGCCGGCGAAATGCTGACCAAGATTGGGGAGATCGTCAAGCCCGCGCTCAAGGGGGCAGCCGCTGGCGGAAAGCCAACAGGAAAAGTCGTTATCGGCACAGTACAAGGCGACATTCACGACATCGGAAAAGACATCGTCGGCTTCATGCTGGATGTCAACAACTACCAAGTCTATGACCTGGGGGTGGACGTGTCGCCACAGGCCTTCATTGACAAGATCCGTGAGGTCAAACCGGAGATTGTGGGTATGAGCGGCTTCCTGACCATGGCTTTTGACCAGATGCGGGATACCGTGGACGCCATCAAAGAAGCCGGCCTGCGCGATAGCGTCAAGATCATGATCGGCGGGGCACCTATGAATGACGAGGCAGCCAAGTACATTGGGGCCGATGCGTATGGAGCAGATGCAACGGCCGCTGTCAAAATCGCCAATAGCTGGGTAGGAGGGAAATGACCATGAGCGAAAAGTCGCCTCAAGAACTTTATGCAGAACGGGTGAAACGCGTCAAGGACGTAGCTGCACTGAGGATGCCGGACCGCATCCCCGTGTTCGGTCCACATCAGCTATATCCGTATACTTATGCCGGGGTCAAATTCATTGACGCGATGAACGACTATGCCCTGGCTAATGAGGCCTGCCACAAATTCCAGGACTATTTCCAACTGGACCTGGATTTCGGCCCGGTCTTGGCCTATCCGGCTCCGGCGATGGAGAAATTGCAGATCAACTGGTTCAAATGGCCGGGCCACGGTTTGGGCGACCACGTGATGTATCAATACCAGGAAGCCGAAAATATGACGGCGGACGAGTACGAAGAGTTCGTGTTTGATCCGTCGCATTTTATGATGTCTAAGTGGCTGCCACGCTCCTTCCCGCCGTTGGAAGGTTTGGCCGGCTGGCCGGCGGTACGAACCTTTATGTGGTTCGGTTGGACGGGCGGGTTTGCTTTTATGGCTGCGCCTGAAGTCCAGCAGGCATTACGCAACGCCGCCGATGCCGGTGAAGAGCTGGGACGCTGGTTCGCCTCCGTCGGCAAATACACCGAGGAAGCCAAAGCCAAAGGCAGCCCGTTGTTGTACGCCACGCTGGACTGGCCGCCCTTCGACATTATCGGCGACACCCTGCGCGGCACGCGCGGCATCCTGGCCGACATGCGCCGGCATCCGGACAAATTGTTGGAGACCCTGGATGTGGCCACCAAGATCTTCATCGAGTACGGCTCGGCCGCAGCCGGAGCCGAACTGCCGCTGTGCTGGATCTGGATGCATAAGGGCACCGGCAGTTTCATGTCCGACGAGCAGTTCAAGACCTTCTACTGGCCGTCGCTGAAAGCTGTAATAGAAGGACTCAACAATGAAGGGTTGATGGTCAGGCTTTTCGCTGAAGGCAGCTACAACTCTCGCCTGGAAGTAATCAGC
>CAZHBM010000055.1:4142-14006 GCA_964529945.1 uncultured Anaerolineales bacterium
CTGGCCGTTCCTGCGCGAGGGTATGTTGGCCTTGATCGACAAAGGCATTACGCCGGTGGTCTACACCGAGGCTGACATCGAGAGTCGCCTGGAGCACTTCGCGGACGTGCCGCCGGGTAAGGTGATCTACCACATCTCGCGCACGGACGCCGTCAAGGCCAAATCCGTGTTGGGCGGCATCGCTGCGATCGCCGGCAACGTACCCAATCTTATGATGCTCAAAGGTACGCCCGATGACGTTCGCGAATACTGCAAGAATCTGATTGATACCGTCGGCAAAGACGGCGGGTTCATTATGGACACAGCCGTCATGCTGGACGAGGCCAAGCCGGAGAACTTGAAAGCTATGATCGATTTCACCAAGGAATATGGCCGCTACGATTAGGCTTTCTAGCTGGTTTCTGGACCAATTGTGATGTATCTTTGTCGGGGAGGGGTGCCTGAGGGCCTCCTCCCCGGAATTTATGGCAGCGCACCTGTTGCGTGAAATGGGGACGGATTCACGGCCTGAGCGACAAAATGCGGAGGGGCGATTTGGATAGCTATCACATAGATTTCGAACCGATTGGACGGCGTGGGCAATTTGGCAGCGATCAGTCATTCCTGGACATTGCGCGCCAATTGGGCATCGACCTGATCAGTTTTTGTGGCGGCAAGGCAACCTGCGGCCGCTGCAAGATCCAGATTTTGGAGGGGGATACCACCCAGCCTACCTCAGCTGAACGAAAGATGCTCACGCCGGCGGAGCTCTCTGCCGGGTATCGCCTGGCGTGCGTCACCTTTCCCCGCAGTAACGACCGGGTACGTGTCCCACCTGAATCTCTCAGTACCCCGATGCGCACCCAAGTGGAAGGGCTGGACGTCCAGGTGGAAGTCGAGCCGGCGGTGCGCACGGCGACCGTCCAATTACAGTCCCCTTCTCTGTCGCATCAAGGCGCCGATGCTGAAAGCTTATTGCAGGCGCTTGCCCAACAAACTGACCTGCCGGCCGACCGGTTTGATATCGATGTATTGCAGCAATTGTCGCCTCGACTGCGCGAATGGGATTGGCTCTGCCAGGCCCACGTTCGGTATGGCGAAGTGGTGGGCGTCAGTTCCACCGGGAGCCGTGCGGCCGGCCTGGCGGTTGATTTGGGATCGACCAAAATTGCCGGCTACCTGGTCGATTTGCAGACCGGCGAGACTCTGGCTTCGCGCGGCATTATGAACCCGCAGATCAGCTACGGCGAAGACATCGTCAGCCGCATTACGTATGCCAAAAAATCGCCCGAGGCGGCCAGGAAAATGCAGCAATTGTTGGTGGATGGGCTGAACGAGATGGCGGTTCAGTTGTGCGTTCAGACCGGTGTAAGCCGCGAACATATACTGGAAGCCGTCATTGTCGGCAACACGGCCATGCACCATCTGTTGTTGGCCCTGCCTGTGGCGCAACTGGCTTCGGCGCCGTTCGTGCCGGCAGTGATCAGCGATCTGGATGTCAAGGGACGCGACATTGGGCTGCATATGGCACCCGGTGCCTATATCCACCTGTTGCCCAACGTGGCCGGCTACGTTGGGGCCGACCACGTGGCCATGCTGTTGGCTACTGCCAAAGAATGGTCCGGCAAAACCGCTTTGGCGTTGGACATCGGTACCAACACCGAAATATCGCTGATAACCGCCGCCGGGGAGATGCGCAGCCTGTCGTGTGCGTCGGGGCCGGCCTTCGAGGGGTATCACATCAAGGACGGGACGCGCGCCCGTCCGGGGGCGATTGAGAGCGTCCGCATTACCGCCGACGAAGTGCTCTACGGTACCATCGGTGACAGGCCGGCTACCGGCATTTGCGGGTCTGGAATTCTGGATGCGGTTGCCCAATTGGAGATGGCCGGCGTCTTAAATCCGGCCGGCCGCATTCAATTGGGCTCCCACGCGCGGGTGCGTGAAGTGAATGGTGAACGTGAATTTGTGCTGGCGCCGGCCAATCCGGAAGTCGGGCTGCCCGGTATTACCGTCACGCAAGATGACGTGCGCGAAATCCAACTCGCCAAAGGCTCAATCCAGACCGGTATTGAAGTGCTGTTGCGGGAAAGTCACGTGCCTATGGGCGACGTCTCGGCGGTGATTATTGCCGGTGCCTTCGGCAGCTTCATTGACGTAGCCAATGCGGTCGCTATGGGTATGCTGCCCGACCTGCCGTTAGACCGGTTCCAGCAGGTCGGTAATGCCGCCGGTATCGGTGCCAAGATGGCCTTGCTGTCGACGACCATGCGCGCCCAGGCCCGCGCTCTGCGGGACCGCACCCATTACATCGAACTGGCTACTTATCCGGACTTCAGCCGCCTGTTTGCGCGCAACTGTCAGATCAAACCGTTTGAAGGCTAGCAGGGGACCGCGAGTCTGGTCATTAATTTGTCTTTTATGAGGAGTGTGTTTAAGGGAATGGAAATCAAGAGAGACTGGAAAATTGTGTTGGACGAAGATCGTATGATTGAAGCTCAGGGACAAGCCCTGCAACGGCTGCTTCAGCGACCGGGAATGTTCGACACGTTTCGTGCCCTGCTGCAGGAAGCCGCCGCTTTGATCGATCCGGTTGCCGCCTGGGACTATTTCCCAATTAAGGAAGTGCTGCACGAGCGGTTGGTGCTTGAGAACGGGACCAAGATTGGCGGTGGACCGGTCGTTTCGGTGGTTGGTGGCGCTGAAGAGCTGGCAGTGGCCGTGTGCAGCATTGGGTCTGCGCTGGACGAACGGGTAACCGACTACAAGCAGGCGCGCGACCTGCTCAAAGCCATGATGTTGGATGAATTGGGATCCTGGGCCGTCGATATGGTGCGCCAGGAATTGTGCCACTGGCTGGAAGCGGAAGCACGCGACAAAGGCTGGCGGACGAGCGCGTCCCTGTCCCCCGGCGAATCAGTTTGGTCGGTTAAGGATCAGGCGGTAATCTTTTCCTTGCTCGATACCGCCCAAATTGACGTCAGCTTGAGCCCGGCTATGGTCATGCACCCTTTGAAGTCGCTTTCCCTGATTTTGGGGCGTGGCTCTGAGCAGATGGGGGTGGAAGATGGCAGCAATTGCGATTTTTGCACTCTCCGCGACCACTGCCGCTATCGGGAGGCACGCGAGGTGCTTGTCTGATCGGGATCAACTTGTTTTCAGAACCCAAAAAGCGTGCCTGAAGGGGCTGCCCCTTCAGGCACGCTTTGCTTCGAGTGTCGTGCCCCTAGCGGGTCGTGTCGTCTATTAGCTGTTTCCCTCGCGGTTGACTTGATTGGGCAACGGCTCCCCTTTCAAGCCTGCAATCAGATTGTCGGCCGCCATGCGCGCCATCAATCCCCGGGTGGCGACGCTGGCACTGGCAATGTGCGGCACGACGATGACGTTGTCCAGGCCGAGTAAAGGATGGTTGGCCGGGATCGGCTCAGGGTCGGTCACGTCCAGGGCGGCATAGAGGATACGCTCGTCCCTAAGGGCCAAATACAACGCTTCCGTATCTACAATCGGTCCACGGGCTGTATTCACCAGGATGGCACTGGGCTTCATCTTGCGCAACGCTGCGGCGTCGATCATGTGCTTCGTAGCCTCGTTCAGTGGAACGTGGACGGAAACGAAGTCCGACTCGGCCAGCAAGGTGTCAAAATCTACACACTCGGCGCCGATTTCGCGGGCGTAGGGATCGTCTTTGCAGACAGGGTCATGATAGAGCAGCCGCATGTCGAAACCGGTCGCCCGTTTTGCCATCCCCTTGCCGATGCGGCCAAACCCCAGGATGCCCAAAGTCGCGCCGGTGATGTCCTGTCCCAACAACAATCGCGGGCCCCAGGTTTTCCAGCGGCCCTGGCGGGTGAACTTGTCGGCTTCCACCACCCGCCGGGCGGCTGCCAACAGCAACGCGAAAGCCAGGTCGGCCGTGGTGTCGGTCAGGACTCCGGGCGTATTACCGACCGGAATGCCGCGTTTCGTCGCCTGGGCGATGTCCACGTTGTCGAAACCGACGGCATAATTGCTGATGACACGCAAGGGACTCCCGGCAGCATCCATTACCTCAGCATCGATCCGGTCGGTCAACAAGGATAGGATACCGTCCACCCCTTTGACCCGCTCCAGGATAACGCTGTGAGGTGGCGGCAATTCCTCTTGCCACACGTCGGCGTCACAAAAATCGGTTACCGGACGCAGGCCTTCTTCGGGAATGAGTCGTGTCACGAATACGCGTGGTTTTGTCATCGGTTTACCTCCGGTCACCTATTATATGCCTGGTCGACGTTCGTGCCAGTCGGTAATGGTCGCTGTGACGGGAAACCGACGCCGACCGGAACGCAATCCCTTAATCGACCACTTCCCATTCACCCCGAGCGGCACTGCGTTTGACGGCATCGATGACTTTCATGTTGGCGACCGCATCCTCCAGCGGCGTCGGCACCGGGCTGTCTTTTAAGATTGCCTGGGAGAAATTATCGCCCTGCAAGGTGTACTGGTTGGCAATTGGGAAGACAATCTCCTCGATCTCTTGACCTCGTTGGTGCCAAATTTTGCAGGGACGATCGACGGGGGCGTTGGCCGGAATCTCGATCTCGATGCGGCCCTGGTCGCCAAAAATGTTGACGCGTTGGTAGCCCGGAATCTGGGTGGCGCAGGTGAACGTCGAGGTGCCTGTGCCAAAATCCAGCGTGGCCGATGTCAGAATATCGGTCTTGAAGGTGGGGTCGTTAGCTATCAATCCGCATACCCGCACCGGCTCCGTCCCAAAGATGAAGCGTGCCCAGGAGATGCAATAGCAGCCGATGTCCATCAATCCGCCGCCGCCGATGCCGGCCTGGTTGCGGATGTCATCGGGATTGACGTTGTAGTAAGAGAAGAATGACTGGATCGTTTGCAGCTGGCCGATTTTTCCCTCGGATACCATTTGGCGGGCTGTCTGCCATTGGGGGTGGTGACGGTACATAAAGGCTTCCATTACCTTGAGTGGCGGGTGGTTGTGGGCCGCCTCCACAAGCTGCTGACCTTCCTCCCAGGTCAGGCCTATCGGTTTCTCACATAATACGTGTTTGCCGGCTTCTAACGCCTTGATAGACCACGGCACGTGCAAATGGTTGGGCAACGGGTTATAGATGGCTTCGATTTCGGGATCGGCCAGCAGTTCCTCGTATGAGCCGTAGGCTTTGGTGATGTCCAACTGCCGCGCCACTGCCTGGGCGCGGTTGAGATCGCGCGACGCGATGCCAACAATTTCACAGTACTGTCCCTGCTGCATAGCCGGAATGACTTTTCCGGTGCCAATTTCCGCCGTACTCAAAACGCCCCATTTGATCTTGCTCATCGCTGTCCTCCCGTTCTTGTCCTATTCGTCACTGGTTTCGGCCACTACGGACGTCGGCATGTGAGGATGGTTGGGCCCGAAATGTTTTAGAATGACCATAGGCTCCCAGCGGCTATGGTTGGTTATAGTCACACCCCGCTTGGCTGCCGTTTCGCTGACAAAAAACTCGTCGCCGCTAAGCTGGCCAAAGCGCAGCAAAACCGCGGCTTCGGCCGGGTGCGGTCCGAAAGCGCCGTGCCCCTGAACGATGATGCAGCCATAGGCAGCCTCATCGCTGATCACCACACTTTGTTCGGGCATCACCGTCAGTTCTTTGGCACCGAAATAATCATTGGCGTACACAATCCATTTCTCGACGTGGCGTTCATCCGAGTGGGGACACAGCAATGCTGGCCGGAAGTAATGGCGCTTATAGAAGGGGTCGACGTTCTTCTCCCAATCCAACAGGTTCATAATATAGTTTACGTCGCGCTGTTTGTTCTGCGGCACGTCCGCTACCAACCAATCGTAGGGTGAAACCTCACCGGCGGTCACGTTTTCAAACACCGACGATACGTCACTGTTCCATTGGGGTTCGTAAGTAAGTACTGATCCGGGAGCGTGCACCACACCCGGCGGGGTGTACCAGCCTGTGCCCAGCTCCAGCCGGTAGGCGCGTGACAGTTGGGTAATGTGCGTATCGTAGCGCTCGTAGTCCAACAGCCGGCGCCGCACCTCGTCCCGGCTGACGTCGTGATCGAAACCGAAATAGGTCACCGGAAAATCACCCAGGTGGTTGTTCAACTGGGGCGGAAAGTAGTAGGCTTCCGGCTTACCGACCCGGCCGACGTTGGCAGCGGCTGCATCGTCCGGATGTAGGTGGTGGAAAAGAGCCTGCTGGTAGTCAAAGAACTTGGAATACATAGGCCAGGTGCCATATGTTTTCTGCAACTGTTCGCCGATCAGATCCGCTCCCAACGCTTCCACGACATCCTTGAACAGAATGCGGTCCTCGATTCGGTCCGATGCGGCCACGTAACTCAAGCCTTCTTCCGGCGGTGCCAGCGGCCCGTTGGAGGCGGACACAATCGACGAGAACCAGCGCTCTTTTATTGCGCCGCGGCGCAGTCCCAGGGCGAAATAGTCGTCGGGATGCAAGCGAAGGCGACGGCCGGGCTGGTTGAAATGGCGCGGCACCCAGTTGGGGATCATACGCAGGATGCCCTCTCCTTGTTGGAATACATCTTGGATGCTGCCTGCGGTCATAAAAGTCGGCTCCTTTCCGTCGAAACAACTGCTTGTCAGCCAAAGAACCCGATTTCAGTTGGACGAAACCGGTTTTCGTGACTATGGCCATCCAATACTGCCCGGCCGGCGCTGGGTGATGTGATTACCAGGACTTTGGGAGAAAATTGTCTGGAGATCCGAAACTCAGTATACCACATAAGCGCGAGACCTACATTTCAACCGGGTGTGTTCCATATTCTTGGTAGATGGCCAAAAGAGTCGGTGGCCGGTACTATTTCTTGTGGGTGGAGCACCCTCCACCCACAAGAAATAGAAATACTACCTGATTCTAAACACTTCTTTAAGCATTATGTGATCGGTCTCTCACTGACTTACTTCGTAGCCAAGCCTTGCGCGGGTCAATTTCTCCAACAAAGGATGTGGGACACACCCCAGGTCAATCATATGTTTGACAACCGGCTGACCGGGTGATAGAATCGGCCCAACAAAACAGGGTGATGAGGCTCGCCCGAGGAGCGAAAGCTCCTCGTCTGTCGAGCATTCGAATAATAGCCTCTACCTGCGTGGCCGGGAATGGCCAAACGGTAGAGGCTTTTCACATCTGGAGCATCCCATGACCCAGGATATCAGTTACCACACGTTACGCGAGGCGTTGGCTTTACCTGGCTGTGCCATCTGCCACCTGAAAGCAGACGCCGCAGATCGTTTTCTGGATGGTCTGCTTTGGGAAAGTGTCAATGATCCCGGTTTGCGGGACAAGATACGGCAATCGCGAGGTTTTTGCCACCAACACGCCTGGAGGATGGTACACAACGGCGCTTCGCTGGGAGCGACGATCATCATGCGCGACGTCATGCAGGGCTTACTGAATTCGCTGGGGGCAGCCGAGTTTCAGGGGCCACCGGCCCTGTCATTGCGGCGGGCGCACGAGGTCCTGCAGCCCGAGCAGCCTTCCGCTGCCACTGTCGCTGCGGTAGCCCACCTGGAGTCGGAGGCGCCCTGCCCGGTCTGCGTCCAGGCGGACAAGATGGAACGTATTTACGTGCAAACGTTGGTCGACAACCTGCTGGGCGAGGCCAATTTGATCGAGGCCTACCGGGCATCGGACGGGTTGTGCCTACCCCATTTTCGCCAGGCACTGGCCCGCATCCGCCGGCGCGAGGCTTTCCAACACATCGTGGCCGCTCAGGAGACCATCTGGCAGCGATTGGTTGATCAACTGGCCGAGATCATCCGCAAAAGTGACTATCGTTTCCAGCACGAGCCGCGAGGCGCGGAGACCGGGGCTTGCGTGCGCAGCATTGCCGCCACCGTCGGCACCTCGCCTGACAAGGATTAGGTATAACCTTAACCCCCTCCGCACATCCAGTAGTCACTCGAGCGGGATCCGGATTCGCCCTCGTTGCCCAACGAGTCCCCGGCAGTGACATAGTAGTCTATCCAGCCCGAAGTCTGGAAGATGCCGATGCCGGCATCCGCCGCCCAGTAACCGCCGCCCATATCCGACATCCACAGGCTATGCCAGCCGCCGCCGTCGAGCTGGTAGTAGAATTTTGCCCAGGATACCCCCGAGTCATCGGAGATGCGTGCCAGGCCGTAGAATTTGCAGCCGTCCTCTGACCGCCATTCCGTGCCTACGTCGGTGATATTTGGCCCGCTCGTGTCCGTGTTGCCGCCTTGGGACCCCCCACACGTGCCGCTGACGTAGACCGTCACGCTATGCGTCGTGGTCGTATTGTCCGCATAGACCACGCGCAGCGTATAGGTGGTGTCGCTGCACGGGCACACCTGCTGGCTGCCCTGACCGACGACCCCTTGTTCGTTCAGGTAGACAGCTTGCACCCCCTGGACGTTCCAAACAAGCGTCGTGCACGAACCGGCGGAGATATATTGCGGGGTGGCCGCAAATTCGATCTGCACCGGCGGCAGCGCAGGCGGCGTGTAGGTCGGCGTGGCCGCCTGGCCCACCGTTACTGTCCAGCTGTTGCTGTTGTTGTTCTCGTCCAGCTCGACTATCTGGGCCTGGTTGTCCGCTTGCACCTCCACCAGGTAGCTGCCCGGCTGCGCATAGCTGAACTGCAGTGTTTGCGTACAACTGGCGTATTGGGCGTTGGCCGGGCAAACGACGTCCTGCCAATTATAGCCCGGCCCCTGGCGCCAGCGGAAGGTGGACTGGGGGAAGTACGGTCCCGCCGCCGGATAGTTGTCGGTGGCGATCATAACGAACAACTCCACCGTCTGCCCCACCGTCGGCGTGTCGGTGTTGAAATCCATACGCCGCACGTACAGATCATACTCCGGCGCCGGCGTGGCTGTCGGCGTAGCCGTGGCCGCCTGGCTGACCGTCACCGTCCAGCTATTGCTATTGTTGCCCTCGTCCAGCTCGGTGACCTGCTGCCCGTCGTCAGCTTCCACCTCTACCAGGTAGCTGCCCGGCTGGTCGTAGGCAAACTGCACCGTGACCGTACAACTGGCATACTGGTTGTTAGGTTGGCAGATGCCCGATTGCCAGGGGTAAGCCGGCCCCTGGCGCCAGCGGAAGGTCGACTCGGGGAAGAACGGCCCCGCCTGCGGGTAGCTGTCGGTGGCGATCATGATGAACAGGTCGACCACTTCTCCCACCGCCGGCGTGTCGGTGCTGAAATCCATGCGCCGCACGTAAAGGTCATATTCGGCGACCGGCGCCGGTGTGGGTGTCACCGTCGCTGTCGGGCCCGGCGAAGGCGAGACCATGGCAGCGGGCGTGGGGGTGCTGGTGCCGGTGGGCGTTTCTGGCGCGGCCTGGCAGTCGCCAACGCAGAAACGTGCATAGGCCGGCTCGCCGTACGTACCGGCCGCGTTGCGTCCGCGTGCCTCCAGCATCATCTCTCCCTGTCCATCCGGTTGCCAGGTATGTTCCAAGCGCACCAGGTCACGACTGCCGGGGGCGCCGGCCGGATCACCTACCGCTGCGGGCAGAGGTTGGCCGTTGAGGCGCAGTTCGATGGCAGCCACCCCCTGGGCGTCGGTGGCGTAGGCCACCAGTAGCACTGCTTCTCCGGCCGGCAGAGTTTCCCCATCCAGCGGATTCTCGATCCAGGCCTGCGGGCCGGTCTCGAATGGCGTCAGCGGGGGAGCAGGTGTCGGTGGCTGGGAAGCGATCGGCCCACCACTCGCCTGGCAGCCACCACCCAATAGCAGGAGCAGGCACAGCCCGCCCAAGATGAGCCCGGACGGCAGCCAGCCGCTGCGTCCCGATGGACTCAGAAAATCGTGCTGCGAACCAGTCTGGCTGTTCATAGTCCCCCTCCTGGATATGGCCACAAGTACCTCAATACACCTGGCAGGTGGCGTGA
>CAZHBM010000056.1:0-13982 GCA_964529945.1 uncultured Anaerolineales bacterium
AACTCATACGCCTTGGCCTTGATGTATTGTCTGGCCATATAGCCATAGCGCTCATCTGCGAGTGCAAAATCGATGAACGTCCGGAAATAACTCTCGAAATTGCCTACGTCGTAACGCCGCTCTTGTTCGCGGAAGGGCCAGGCGTAGACCGGCAGGCCCATTTTTATGAGCAGCCGGATGGCGTTGGTGAGCTGTATTTCGCCTTGGCGGTCGGGCGTGCTACGGTTTAGAGCGTCAAAGATGGCCGGGCTGAAGACGTAGCGTGCGGCCACGGCCAGCGTGCTGGGTGCTGTGCCGCGCGGGGGTTTTTCCACGATGTCCTCGACCGGGATAGGCTCTCCTGGGGTCGTTTCGCCCGCCCGGACACTGACGATTCCATAGCGATAAGTTTCTTCGGCCGGCACGGTTTCGACGGCCACGACAGCGGCGGCCTTTAGATTTTGGTGCGCCTGCATCATAGCCCGTGCGGGCGCGGCCGGATCGTTGGCGGCGATAAGGGAATCGCCCAGAGCGACGAAGAAATCGTCGTCATCGATAAAATCCTCACTCAGGCTGACGGCGTGCCCCAGCCCCTTGGGGCTGCTTTGGCGGGTGTAAAAAAATCGAGAGCCTCGCTGAATGTATGAAAGCTCGGCCAACATCGCTTCGTTACCTGCCTGTTCCAGCGCTGACAGGAGTACAGGGTCGGCGTCAAAATGATCCTCAATGGCGTGTTTTCTTCTACCCGTGATCATCAATATTTGGGTCAAGCCGGCATTCTGAAGTTCCTCAACGACGTACTGCATCACCGGTTTCCGACCCACCGGCAACATCTCCTTGGGTTGTGATTTGGTAGCTGGTAACAGGCGTGTTCCCAGGCCGGCTGCCGGTATCACTGCCTTGTGAATTGGGCGATTCATGTACCACCTCTTTCGCTCCGACTGGAAATGTGTGTTCACCTCCGCTTCCACGCTATGGGTGAACAAATTCCTTCACCCAAACGGTGGACGCCAGTATAATACCGCCTAGCTACGGCAGATGCAACCTGCGGCCAACCTGTTAGTGTCCCGGCCGGGTCTATCTCCAATCTTTGGCATGTAGCTTCTGTCCACGCCTGTGTGAGGAATATTTATGCTGGCGTGGACGAAAGGAGGAACCAACTGCCGGCCCCACCGGCCACTCCCCATCAAGGATCGGAACCACGCGCCCGCGTCAGCTGTGTCCCAAATTTTTGCTGGAGAAATTCGACCGCGCCAAGGCTTGGCTGCGAGGTAGGTGCGTGAGAGACCGCGCACGCATGTTATAAGAATTGTATAGAATCAGGTAGGTTTAATTACCTATGGATAGAAGGCCTTCCACCCACAAGCAACAAAAAGGAGATATGACCGGCCGCCGAGTCCCATGGACATCTGCCAAGAAAACAGGACACACCCGCTGCGTCTGCAACTGTGACTTATCGACGGGGTTATGATACAATAGGCGAACCACACACAACAGACAAACGAGGGAGATCTTCGCATGTTCATTGGCCGCCAGTCTGAGGAAGCAATCATTCGCGATTATGCGACCTATGTCAATCCCGGACGCGTCGAAGTCTTCGAGCGCATGGGGCTCGCGTTCGTGCCCGGTCGACGTGAGGGTGTCTGGATGTGGAATGTCAGCGGCGATATGCGTGTTTTGAATTGCCGCTCTTCCGGCGGCGTGTTCAATCTCGGTCATCGCCCGCCGCGCGTTATCGCCGCCGTTCAGGCGGCTCTTGAAGAGATTGACGTGGGCGACCACATGCTGCTTGACGAAATGCGAGCGGTCCTGGGCAAGCGACTGGCGACCATTACGCCGGGCGACATCCAGTATTCCACCTTTTCGCCCGGTGGGGCGGAAGCGATCGATGTGGCGATCAAGCTGGCTCGCGGGTACACGCGGCGTCCGGGCGTCATCTCGGTGCGCAAGGGGTACCACGGCCATACCGGCTTTGCCCTGGCCACCGGTGAGGACTCTTTCAGAGGCAAGTTCGGACCTATGCCACCTGGCTTTACCAAGGTCCCCTTCGGTGACGCCGATGCGCTGGCTGCCGAGATCAATCAAGACACGGCGGCGGTGATCATTGAGACCATTCCGGCCACGGGCGGCATATTGATTCCCCCCGCCGATTATTTCCAACGCGTGCGTGAATTGTGCGATCAACACGGGGCGCAGTTGATTATCGACGAGGTCCAGGCCGGCCTGGGCAGAACCGGGCTTTTGTGGGCCATCGACGAATGGAGTGTGGTTCCGGATATTATGGTGATGGGCAAGGGCATGAGTGGCGCCATTTACCCCATGTCGGCTACCTGCCATCGCCCGCACCTGGACGTCTTCTTTCAAAAGAATCCCTTCGTTCATCTGTCCAGTTTCGGCGGCGCTGCACTGGGCTGTGTCGCTGCGCTGGCGATGCTCGATCAGACCCTGGAACCAGGTTTCCTCGAACACGTCCAGGCGATGGGAGATCGCTTTGAAGCCGGTTTTTTGGACATCCAGGCCCGTCACAACATTGTGGCCGGCTGGCGCCGGCGCGGTCTGATGATCGGCTTTGAGATGGTCAATCCGGTCATGGGTCCCTTGATGAGCGCCAGCCTGGCGCACAACGGCGTGTTGGCCGTCTTCGCTGACCATCGCCCGAGTACCATTCAGATTATGCCGCCCTTGATTATCCAGGCCGAGGAAGTGGATTTTGTGTTGGAAGCCTTGGACCGTTCCGTCACCTTCATTGAAGCCCATCCCGAAATGCTGAACATAGACCCTCAGCTGGCAGGCATGTTGGGCCTGTAAGAAGTCTAGCGAAGGGAATGGCAGTCTATAATGGCGCCCATTGTTCTATTATTTGACCAACTCACCGAAGCTGATGCTCCATTGGTGGGCGGCAAAGGGCTGCGCCTGGCTCAGATGGCGCAGGCAGGCCTGCCGGTATTGCCCGGTTTTTGTGTGACTGCGGAAGCATATCGGGCTTTCCTGGCCCAAAACGGATTGCGATCGGTAATCGAAGAAAAGAACGGCGATCCGTACGTCAATGCGGACGCTATTCGTGCCTACATCAGCGACGTGGCCGTCAACAAGTTGCCGGCAGCCGTCGTGACGACGATTGCCGAAGCTTACCAGGCTCTGGGGAGTCCGCTGGTCGCAGTCCGATCCTCGGCTACTTTGGAAGACAGCCATGCCGCTTCATTCGCCGGCCAGTACGACACTTTCCTAAACGTGCAGGGCATTGAGGCCGTCGTAGAGAAAATCCAGGCGTGCTGGGCCGGGCTGTGGGGCGAACGCGCCCTGGCGTATATGCGCGAGCAAGGGCTGGACCCACTCCAGGCCGACATGGCCGTGATCGTGCAGGTGCAGGGGCGGGCCAAGGCGGCCGGCGTTTTGTTTACACTCAATCCCCTCACCGGTCGCGAAGACGAGATGGTTGTCGAGGCCGCCTGGGGGCTGGGCGAAGCGGTTGTGTCCGGGAGGGTGACTCCCGATCGGTACGTCCTGTGTGCCCGTGACGGGCAGGTGTTGAGCCAGGACATCTGCGACCAGTCGGTCGTCCTGACTTCGGGCGAGTCGGGCGTCATGGAGGAGAAGCCACTGGCGCCGGAGCAACACAATCAATCAGTGCTGACTGATGAAGAATTGCTGACGTTGACCGAGCTGGGATGGGACGTTCAGAGGATTTACGGTTTTCCGCAAGACATTGAATGGGCCCTGGTCGATGATGGTTTTGTGTTGTTGCAGACCCGGCCACTGACTTCGTATAGCTTCGATCCCAACATGGGCCAGTGGACTTCGGGCAACTACCGCGAGGTTCTGCCCGGATTTGCCAGCCCGTTGGCTTTGTCCTTGAGCCTCGAGCACGATTACGGCAAAGGGTTGAGCGGGGTCTTCCGGGAACTGAAGATGGGTGAAGTGTCACCGGATATCGTCTGGGGTCGCCCGTTTTTTGGGCGTGCCTACTGGAACGTGGGGATGGCCAAGTATTTCAGCGCCATCGTGCCTGGATTCCGGGAGCGTGTCTTTGACCGGACAGTGGGCATCGAACCCACCTATGAAGGCGATGGACTGGTTACGCCATGGAATCCGTGGACGGTGCTGCGGGCGCTGCCGGTCCTGTTTGCGCTGAACCGTCTTTACAAAGGCGTATGGCGAGACGGCCGCGATTATCGCGACCGTTTTTTGAATGAAATTGAGCCGGCCCTGGATGCCGTCCGGCTAGAGGCTCTTTCGGATGAGGAACTGGCCGAATATTGCCGCGACATGGCGCGCCTGCATTGGGACGCCAATGGCTGTGCGATACGTGTCAGCCTTTTTTCGACCCAGGCTCAGGACGATTTCGAGCCGATGGTGCGGCGCCTGAATGTTACCCAACCACCCGATGAGCAGGTAATTGAGGGAGACTTGATTACCGGGCTGAGCGATGTGCGTACGGCTCAGCCAACTTTGCGCCTGTGGGAATTGGCGCGCAGTGCGCTTCAAGATGGAACGGTGGCTGCCGCCGTTCTGGAGGGCGAGCCGAATGAAATGCCTGCCCGCTTGTTGACCACTCAGCCGGGCCGCGAGTTCTGGCAATCGGTCGACGATTATCTGCGTCGTTACCGCTACATGGCGCCCATCGACGAGGATCTGATCCAGCCTCGATGGGATGAGGATCCATCGCTAGTGCTGTCGCTCCTCCAGTCCTATGCCCAGGCAGATGAATCGGTCGATCCGGCAAAAAGACTGCACGGACAACGGCAGATAAGGCGTGCTGCGGAGCGACGCGTACTGGAAATTATGGCTCGCGGCTGGCGGCGGATATGGCCCTTTGGCCGGCGTTCGTTCCTCGGTCACTTGCGATTAGTGCGTCGCTACGTCTGGTGGCGGGAAGAAACGCGCGTCATTGCCTCGCGCGCCTTCTACCAGTGCCGGCGATTTTATAGGGAATTGGGACGTCGCTGGGCGAAACAGGGCTTAATCGCCGAGCCCCAACAGATATTTCTGTTGCGTTGGCCGGCGATTCAAGCCGTGTTGGACGGCGAGGCGCCTGCGGCTGGCCTGCAATCTCAGATCGACGATTATCTGCGTCTCAAGGAGTGTTACCGCAACTTCGAGCCACCCAACGTGATTGGCCGGGGTGCCAGCATGCAACAGGAAGAGTTGCCTCTGCGGCGCGGCCAAAGAATGTTCACCGGCATCCCTTGCAGCAGCGGGATTGTTGAAGGAACAGCCAAGGTGGTGGAGACTGTGGAAGAAGCACGCGACCTTCGTCGCGGCGAGATTTTGGTGGCCCGCTACACCAATCCAAGCTGGACCCCCATCTTCAACCTGGCGGGCGGCATCGTGATTGAGGAAGGCGGATTGCTGTCGCATGGTGCGGTAGTCGCCCGGGAGTACGGGATTCCGGCCGTCTTGCGCATTAAGGGCGCCACCCGAATTTTTGAGACGGGCCAAAGACTGCGCGTCGACGGCGGGCGCGGGACGGTGGAAATCCTGGCCACCACGCCGCTGGAAAACATTCTGCCGCGGATTTAAGGTGCCTTGGCTGGAGATGCTTGCAAGAGTGAGGGGCGGGTGTATCCCTAGTCCAGATCGTCCTCATCGGGATAGCTGTTGTAGTCCGCATCTGGATCGAGGAGCACGTCCCTGGGGTGGCTGCCGTCGCCCGGCCCCACGATACCTTCCTCCTCCAATTGGTCCATAATACGGGCGGCGCGCGGGTAGCCAATGCCCAGTTGGCGCTGCAAATGGGTCGTACTGGCCCGGCCGCTTTTTTTCACAACCTCAACGGCCGCGTCGAACATATCGTCTCGGCCGGCTTCGGCCAGGATGCCGTCCCAGGGACGCGAAATTGTGGCCGGCAATTCCCCGTAATTGGTCTTCCAGAAATCGACCACCTGGTGGATCTCCTGGTCGGACACGAAGCAACCCTGCAATCGACGAAGTTTGGACGAGTCGGGCAGCATCAGCAGGCAGTCACCGCGCCCGAGCAGACGCTCCGCCCCAGGTGTATCCAAGATCACCCGCGAGTCGATCTGGCTGGTCACCGCAAAGGCGACTCGAGCCGGAAAATTAGCCTTGATGAGGCCGGTTACCACGTCCACGGAAGGCCGCTGAGTGGCGATAATCATGTGTATCCCGGTGGCGCGTGCCATCTGCGCGATGCGCGTTATATAACGTTCGACCTCTTCAGGGGCCATCATCATTAGGTCTGCCAGCTCGTCGATGATGACGATCAGGTGAGGTAATGGGTCTCGTCCCCGCTGCCGGCCGACCTTTTTGTTGTGTTCCTTAATGTTGCGAACGCCCATCTCGGAAAAGAGCCGGTAACGTTCGTCCATGAGCCGGGTAACCCAGGCCAGGGCGCCGACGACCTGGTCCAGGTCGACAATGACGGGTGCCAAAAGGTGGGGCAGGCCGCCATAGCCGATCAGCTCCACCATCTTGGGATCGATCATCAACAGCTTCAAGTCATCGGGCGTATGATCGAACAACAGGCCGGCGACGATGGCATTGATGCAGACGCTCTTTCCGGAACCGGTAGCCCCGGCTATCAATAGGTGTGGCATTGTCGCCAGATCGGCCACAATCGCCTTTCCCGAGACATCGCGACCGATGGGGATGACCAGCTCACCCTTGGCCTTACGATAGGGTTCCGATTCGAGCATACCGCGTAGGGAGACGAGGGAGACCTTGCTGTTGGGCACTTCAATGCCAACCACAGGCCGGCCGGGAACGGGAGCCTCGATGCGGATCGGTGCGGCGGCCAGTGCCAGCGCCAGGTCGTTTACCAGCGCCGTAATTTTGCTGACCCGCACCCGGTGGCGGTGAACTTCTCCGTCTGAACTCTGCCGTTCGATGTAGCCCGGCTCGACGCCGAACTGGGTCACAGTCGGGCCGACGTTGATTTCCCGTACCTTGGCCGGCACCCCGAATCCCTGTAACGTATCCTCAATGATTTGAGCTTGATAACGAGCGTCCGCGTTGTTACCTGTTTCCTGGGCCGGAGGCACCAGCAAGTCGTGCGACGGCAGGTGGTTGGCGCGACGAATGGTGCGCGACGGCTTCTCCCGTTCGGATCTGACCGGCACTTGCGCCAGTTCGGCGCTGACCTTTGGCTTTTGGGGTTTGCGCCGCCGCTGCGTCACATCCATTGTGGGTTGCCGGTCTGCCGGCCCTTCCCGGCCATCGGCTCGAGACGTACCGGAGACAACCCCCTGGCGCAAGGCTTTGCCGGCGTGCCGGATCCATCCGGCGGCTTGGCCCGAAAGAAGTCCGGCTGCCAGAGCAACAACTGCCAGCGTGGCGATCACGATGATCGTGCCGGCCAGAAAGTCGCCGAAAACCCGGATGAACAGATCGCTGATAGCCCAGCCGACCAGGCCGCCGCCTTCGCCGGCCTGAGCGATTGCCAGCGGATTCTCACCGCCGGCAAAGAAGTGCACCAAGGTGAGGCCGATCACGATCAGGCTTTCGATAGCAACCACGAAATCCCAGCGGACGACCGGTGTCGTGTTGGGGGTAGTGAGGTTGCCTTGCGCCGCTCCAGCCTGAGCGGGGGCGACGGATCTATCGACCACCAGCCCGACGCCGATCCAGCCGATGCCAAGGCTTACCGGGATGGCGCCCCAGCCAAAAAACAGGCGCAGCAAATGCGCCCAACTGTCACTGAGAATTCCAGAGGTAACAGAGAGAAGGGTCAGCAGCGTGATGACGGCCAAGACGATCAGGCCCAACCCCAACAATTCGTGGTGAACGGGCTGCAGGCGTTGCCTTAGGCCGTCGAGCAACCTGGTGGGCCGATTGTCTTTGTTACTGTTTGCCATAATCAGTCTCTTACAGACGGATGTCCGCCCAGGCAGACCCCTTAACTAAGAAAGGAGCGAGTCCACAAGTCAGCCGGATAGTGACTCGAAGGCTCGCCTCTGGTCGTGAAGGATAACAAAATGATGGGTTTGGGAACTAGATGACGCCAGTGTCGGCTGCCTGGCGCAGACTGAGCCCCAATCTGTGGTTGGTGCTATCGATGCGGATGATGCGAGCGGTGACCGTGTCGCCCTCCTGTACCACGTTACGGGGATGGAGGAAATTCCCTTCCGCCAACTCCGAGATGTGGACCAGTCCTTCCATGCCTTCTTCCACCCGCACAAAGGCGCCAAAGCTCACCACATTCGTTACTTCCCCGTCGACCAGATGGCCAACCTCGTATTTCTCGTCGATCATCGTCCATGGATCGGGCTTGAGGCGCTTCAGGCTTAGAGACACTCGGCTTTGCGTCGGTTCTATGCTCAGAACGTAGACGTCGGTCTCTTGACCAACCGTGAGCATATCGGAAGGATGGTTGACCCTTCCCCACGAAAATTCCGAGATATGGATGAAGCCTTCAACACCGCCGAGATCGACAAAGGCGCCAAAGCCGCAAAGACTCACCACGCGAGCCTTGAGGATATCACCCGGTTTGAGGTTGTTCAGGAACTGCTCGGCTTCCACTCCGCCCACATTGGCCCGCTCCGAGAAGATCAAGCGGTTGCGCTGGCGATCCAATTCGATCACCTGAAGGCACAGCAGCTCTCCCACACGCCGGGCCAATTCGGCCTGGCGCAGGTGGCTATTGAGGTCCTTGGGCAATTCCTCGAGCTGTGAGGCCGGAACGAACCCCTGGATTTCACCGAATCGCACCAGAAGTCCACCGCGATTATAACCCACAACTTTTAGATCGATCCGAGACTTGTTCTGCAGAAGCGCTTCCGCTTTCTGCCAGTCGGCGTCCAGGCCGGTAAGAGACGCGTTCGGTTCTACAAGCGCCTGGTTGCTGGACTGCTGACCTTGGGTGAGGGGCGCCGGGGAAGCTTCGTATTTTTGTCCCGAGCCGGCGCTGTTTGGGCTGCTGAGAGCGGGGTCGTAATCGACTTCGGCGCCGTACTCAGCCGTAGAGTGGGAATCCGTCGGAGCATTATGTTCCGCTTCCTGCAATAAACGCCGCCAGTACGAATCGTCAGGTGGGGTTTGCCAAGGATTAGAGGATATTGTAGACATCACCATTCCCTCGTTCATCGATGAACCAGAAGACCGTATACGTGCATCTTTTCGCTGCTAATGACACCTTATCCGACAACTAGAAACAAATCACAATCCAATGTTACATTATAAGGGAGACATGCATCATTGTCAATGACCAATCTGCTTAAAATCTGCTTCCTGTACTTCGGCGACGGGTTCGGCGGTTTGTTCGCCGGCTTCGACCAGGCTTTCGTCGCGGCCCATTTCCATGTCCGCCAGTGCTCGGGCTACCTGGTCGATTGCCAACCGTTGTTTGCGATACAGGTCCGATTCGCTCATTGCCAGGCGCCTGGCAATGTCCCGCACCCGCAGGCCTTGAATGAACTTGAGTTCAAGAATGTTGTACAACAACCATTCGGCCGTTGTCATACGGCGTTCACCGTCTGGCCGCAGGTTCTCTATGGCCTGGCCGAGCACGGCCTGCAAAGCGCGGACCGGATTGTGGTTGTGTTCGTGCAGCGCCTCTTGGACGACGTTCAGCTCGATGAGCGGGCTGTGGACCAGTTGCGGCCCGCCCCAGTAATGGCTTAACGCATCACGCACCATTTGCGGAAATTCCGGCGAATCAATCGGGCTTTGAGACATCAGGGCCTCTAAATCACGCGTCCCCGAAAATTGGACGGCCCCCCGAAAACGTTGCACTCTTTCGATCTCGGGGATGATCCGGCGCAGGACGTTGAATACTTCCTGCTGCAACGCCCTGTCCTGCAGCGCCAGCTCGGCCTGGTCGATCAGGGTGGAAACCAATGCCCGCTCGGTCGGGCCAAGGTCTTGCAGAGCCGGCGGCACTCTGACGGCCAGCAATCCCAGGATGGTGTCGCCGGCTTTGTTGGCCAGCGGCGTCAGCCAGAATGTGTCCTGCTCGATGAACATCGTCTCCAGTGTCTCGCTATCGCGGGAGAATGTCAGCAGATTTTCCAGATCGAGATTGGAGAGCACCACCTCAACGGCGTCTTGTGCGCCGAGTTGGGTTTCGATACGCGGGCCGCTGCGCGCCCGAATATTGGCGATGAAGCCGGTGTGTACGCGGAGAACCTCGCACAATGCAGCCAGGATGTTTTCGAGGGCTTGCTGGAGGTCGGTAGTGGTTAGCAGGCGTCGATCCAACTCCTGGATCCAGTGGATCTCTTCACGGTCGCGCCGAAATACGAAACGATCAACCGCCGGACGACCGATGTTGATGGCCAATTGCCCCAGGACAATAACAGCGACCACCAGGGTAACCAACATCATATCCCGAGGCAGCCCCAAAACGTATTGCACTTCGGGCATCGCCATAAAAATGAAAATTACGGCTGTGGCCAACAAAGGACCGCGTAACAGGAAATGGACGAAGTTGTGACGGACAACCCGGTCCGGCGTCAAGACCCCAAAATAGGCGACACTGTAGGCCATGGTGGCGATCATCAGGGCGACGCCCAAGTTGCCCACAAAGAGCACCAGAAATAGGGCGGCCTGTGACCAGCCGGAAAGGGAGGAGGTACTGGCCAGCAGCATATAGGGAAATACGCCCAGCGCCGGGGCGGCGAATGACACGGCCAGGTAGGTCATACGGCGCCGCGACGTAGCGGTCAGACATCTGCGGCGCGCCTGATTGGTGTTGAACGCGCCCCAGACGACCGTGGCCAGAAAATAGAGCGCAAACAGCCAGAACAGAGGCCCGGCGCGAAATTGGGAAATCCCGCGCTGGTTGATGCCATCGCGTACCAGCAGTTGCGTCCAAAAGGCCAGGGGCACCAGCAGCAAGCCGACCAGATAGCCGCCCGCTACTGCCCATTTGCGCAACCTGGAAAACGAATTGGTCGTCCTGAGCAGAGAGGAAGAGAAATGGAGATAGGCAGCCGGTGTAAAAGCGATACCTACCCATTGAATCTTCAACCACGTGATGGTATCCGGTAGGGCGGTTGTTTCAAACAAGGCCACGTCGCCGGCGTAGGTGATGCACAAGCAGGCGATCAGTGCACTGAAGGAACGGGCTACCGGACTGCGCAGGTTGTAGGTAAGGATATAGACAAGCAGGGAAAACGCCAGGATTACTATGGCTGAAGATAAGGCCCTGTTCAACGAAAAGAGCAGGCTTACAAAGTCAATTGAAATGATATGCATTGGATCTTCTTGGCAGGCAAAAAAACACTACCTGAGACTCAGTGAGAAGAAGAGAACAATGTCCCCGTTGACATAATAGTGATCGTTATACCCGCAATAATCGAAGCCGTGTTTTTGACAGAGGCTGATGCCGGGAAAGTTCTTCGTCTGGGCCTCGACCATCATGTGACTGAGCTTGTTTTCCAAGGCCCACTGTTTGGCGGAATGCAGCAGCATAGTGGCGATGCCCTGTCGACGATGATGACGCTCAACGACTAGATTCCTTATCCAGGCGGTGTCGTGCCACGGCCGGGACTCCATATCCATATAAGCGATGATTTGCCCTGTATCATCTTCCGTCACCAGAAAGCAATCTTTTTGCCGCCAGTTTGGCAACAATTCGTCGGGCGTTCGAGGATAGGCGACTTTCATCGGCCGGGGTAGGCGCACCGTGTGGAAACGAATCTCGACCGCCCGCTCCTCCTCCCGCGTCTGCATCTGCCAGACGTAGTCAGTCACGAAGGACGCATCCATTGCGTAACAGGCATTGAGGTCAACCAGTTCTGCGGGTCGTACGAGCACTGCGCCCACTTCCTCTCAGGGTGTTACACTTCTTTCTCCATAGATTTTCACGCTGCACAGATTCTATCATCAGCCAGGCCAAAAGGCAAGAACCCTGGACGACGGGATGTTATGTTCTGAAAAATATTGACATTATATGGACATCCACTTGACAACCCGCAAGAAGGGTGTTATAATGGATGCTAGATTGACACACGGCGCAAAAACGCGGTTTGAGTTGAATATTTTCAGGTCGATATGACCTGCCATTGGGATTGGTTGAAGCCTTGTATCATGGCCATCTATATTATTAAGGAGACAGTACCATGTTGAAGAAAAACATTGAAGACTTGATGAACGCTCAGGTGGCGCACGAGTTGGACGCAGCGCACGTTTATTTGTCGATGTCGGCCTATCTGGAGTCGATCAATATGCCCGGCTTTGCGCAATGGATGCGGATTCAGGCGCAGGAAGAGATCGGTCACGCAATGCGTTTCTACACGCATATCATCGATCGAAATGGGCGTGTAAGACTGGATGCTTTGCCGAAACCGCCGGTTGAGTTTGATTCGCCGCTGGACGTTGCCAAGAAGGCGTTGGCCCACGAGGAGAAGGTCACCGGCCAAATTAACGCAATCTATGATCTGGCGGTCCAGGAGAAGGATTATGCCAGCCAATCATTTCTGAAGTGGTTTGTGGACGAGCAAATTGAAGAAGAAAAAAACGCGGGTGTCCTCATCCAGCAATTCGAAATGGTGGGTGGGGAAAAGGCCGCATTGTATATGCTCGACAAAGAGCTCGGTGGGCGCCAGGCCGAGTAAGAGTCCGGCAACGGGGTCGACGAGGAGGCCTGGAATTTAGGCTTGAGACGCAGGCATCGGCGGCCGCTACCGTGAGGAGCTTTCACGATAAATCCTTTAGACGTTTGAGCAAACTAAAAGCGTTGGGAATTTCTCCCAACGCTTTTTTGTCGTTTGTGCCGGTTGTGTTCTGGCTACAGTTTGCCCTCGAGGAAATCTCGAATGCGGTAGGCTGCTTCCTTGAGGACCTCGGGCTCGCGCACCAGCGCCATGCGCACGTAGCCTTCGCCGCGGGGACCAAAGCCTCTCCCAGGGGCCACGCAGACCCCGGTTTCGCGCAACAACTCGACGGCAAAAGCGTACGAATCGTCTAACCCGCCTGGCAAGCGCGACCAGACGAACATGCTGCCCTTGGGCAACCGTGTCTGCCAGCCGGTTGCGTTGAGGATGTCGACCAACACGTCTCGCCGTTCCTCGAAAGTCTGGGCAGCTTTCCTCACCTCAGAACGCGGCAGGTTGAGCGCGGCGATGGCGGCCCTCTGGATGCCCACGTAGGGGCTGAAGTCGATTACGTTCTTGACCAGGCGCAGGGCGTGAATGGCATCTCGATTACCGGCCGCCCAACCGATGCGAAGCCCGCCCATGTGGTAGCTCTTGCTGAACGAATACAGTTCGACGACCCTATCCATGGCCCCGGGCATCGACAGGGCGGAGGGCGCCTCGTAGCCGTCGTACACCATGTCAACGTATGGGAAATCGTGTATGAGCAAGATATCGTTGTCGTGACAAAACTCGACTGCCTGCTGCAGAAATTCCGCTGGCGCCACCGCGGCGGTCGGGTTGTTGGGGTAGGACAGCACCATCACTTTGGCCCGGCGGGCTGTCTCCGACGAAATGGCAGTCAGGTCGGGCAAAAATTCATTCTCTTCAAGCAGCGGCATATCCGCAATTTCGAGACCTGCCAGGGCGACGGCTCCAAAATAGTTTGGATAGGCCGGATCGGTGAGCAGGATCAGGTCGCCGGGGTCGGTGACGGCCAACAACAGGTGACCAAACCCTTCCTGAGAACCGATCAGGATCTGGATATTGTCCTCGGGGTCCAGCTGGCCCTGGTAGCGGCGGGCGTACCAAGCTGCGGCCGCCTGCCGGAGAGGTTGCGTTCCGGAGTGCAGGCAATAGCCGTAGGTATGCGGCTGGTTAACAGCTTCAGCCAGCACTTCGGTTGCCGGAGCTGGGGCCGCCAGGTCGCTCGATCCCAACGACAGATCGATCACTTCCAGTCCGCGACAGCGCGCTTCGTGCTTTGCCGTGTCCATCGTGGCAAAAGCGTTGACCGGCATGTTCTTGGTACGTTGTGAAACCCACCGATTCTCTTGTGACATCTAGATCTCCTTAACCTGGGCCGACAATTACTCACAGGAGCCGGCCCGATATATAGCCAGACATTGTACCTGATAACCCATAATGAAGCAAGCGTTTACGATTGTGGGCGTTTACCCCCGATTTTTGAGT
>CAZHBM010000057.1:0-13874 GCA_964529945.1 uncultured Anaerolineales bacterium
CGATCGGCCGGCACAGGCTCCGAGGCCGGTAACCAGCAGACTGAACAGGGTGAAAAACAGCAGAGTCTTCTTCATACGATCACCTCCACTTAAACTACGCTTGTGGTTTTGGGGCGGCACAAGCTTCTCCCGTCCCAATGTGCGGTGCCAGAACCTCGCTCCTGCCGCCGGCGTGGGGGCCTGATTGCAGAAAAAGGGGGCGGTCCCCGCACCGGTTCGCGGTGTGTTGGGAAAGATCGCCGCGCTTACTGAGTGTCATGCTATCACACGCCCGGTTGGGGGTCAAACGACCACCGCGAACGCGAAAATGAAAGCCCGGGAGAAACGTCTCGTACTTGAGCGGTCAAACTGGTGAACGGGAAGTCCGCGCAATTGGCTGGTTCTGCAATCAGTCATGCTGAATTTGGAGACAGGCCCGATCAATGGCAAAACATTTCCGGCCGGGACTTCTTGTGCTATATTTCTATCTGGATCGTCCAGCCAAACCAACAGCCATTTTGCCAGCCGGGCAACCCTCTGAGGAGGTAACGATGAGCGCAGAATTCTCCCTGAATTTACCCAACAACCGATTTGTCGGTAGCGCGCCAAAAATCGGCATACGCCCGACCATAGACGGGCGGCAGCGCGGCGTGCGAGAGGGGCTGGAATCTCAAACCCAGAATATGGCCCGCTCGGTGGCCGACCTGCTGGCCGCGCATCTGCGGCAGGCCGACGGCACGCCGGTGGAGTGCGTGATCGCTGACACGACCATTGGTGGAGTGAATGAGGCCGCGCGCACCGCCGAGAAGTTTACCCGGGCCGGCGTGGGGCTGTCGATTACCGTTACCCCGTGTTGGTGTTATGGGGCCGAGACGATGGATATGGACCCGTTGATTCCCAAGGCGGTCTGGGGATTCAACGGAACCGAACGCCCGGGGGCTGTCTATCTGGCGGCAGTGCTGGCGGCGCACAATCAGAAGGGGCTGCCGGCTTTCAGTATCTACGGCCATGACGTCCAGGAGGCGGACGATCGCAGCATCCCGGCCGACGTTCAGGAGAAGTTGTTGCGTTTCGCCCGGGCGGGGCTGGCCGTGGCCTCGATGCGCGGAAAATCATACCTGGCGATGGGCGGCGTGTCGATGGGAATTGCCGGCTCGATCGTGCCCCACGACCTTTTTGAGGACTACCTGGGGATGCGAGTCGAAACGGTTGACATGAGCGAGTTCGTGCGCCGGATCGACGAGGAGATCTTCGATCCGGACGAATACCAGCGCGCCCTGGACTGGACGCGCACTTACTGCCGGGAAGGCCACGACTACAACCCGCAAGAGGTGCAACGCAGCCGCGAACAGAAAGACCGCGACTGGGAATTTGTGGTCAAGATGGCGATTGTCGCCCGTGACCTGATGGCCGGCAATCAGCGATTGGGCCAACTGGGCTTCGGCGAGGAGGCCCTGGGGCACAACGCGCTGGCAGCCGGATTTCAGGGCCAGCGGCAGTGGACGGATCACTTCCCGAACGGGGACTTCCTCGAGGCGATCCTCAATTCCTCGTTCGATTGGAACGGGATTCGACCGCCGTACATTGTGGCGACCGAGAACGATTGTCTGAATGCCATCTCGATGCTTTTCGGTCACCTGTTGACCAATACCGCCCAGATCTTTGCCGACGTGCGTACCTATTGGAGTCCGGAAGCCGTCAAGCGGGTAACCGGTCACGATTTGCAGGGACGGGCCGCCGGTGGGTTTTTGCACCTGATCAATTCCGGTGCGGCCACGTTGGACGCGACGGGTCAACAGACCCGCGAGGGAGCGCCGGCGATGAAGCCTTTCTGGGAAATCAGCGCTGATGAGGCCAAGGCCTGCCTGGCGGCCACCAGCTGGCACCCGGCCAGCGTGGGCTATTTTCGCGGCGGTGGGTTCTCGTCCAAATTCCTGACCCGGGGCGATATGCCGGTCACGATGTGCCGGCTGAATCTGGTCAAAGGGCTGGGACCGGCGCTGCAGATTGCCGAGGGGTACACGGTCGATCTGCAGCCGGAGGTGCACAAGCGATTGGACGAGCGGACGGACCCGGCCTGGCCGACACATTGGTTTGTGCCCAACCTGACCGGCAGCGGCCCTTTCCGCGACGTATACAGCGTGATGGCCAACTGGGGTGCCAATCACGGAGCTATCAGTTACGGCCACATCGGCGCCGACCTGATCAGCCTGGCCTCCATGTTGCGCATACCGGTATATATGCACAACGTGGCCGAAGATGCCATATTCAGGCCAAGCGCCTGGGTGCCTTTTGGGGCGATGGACGTCCAAGGCGCCGACTTCCGGGCCTGCGCCAACTTCGGGCCCCTGTACGGCTAGTGCTCAGTCAAGACGTTTGTGACAGGTCGCAAGGCACCGAATACTGCATAATGGCCAGTATCAAAGCGAGACAAACAGACCGCCAGGCGCCGTAACGGCGTCATTGTGCAACAAGCGCGGGTTGCCGGATTGGGCAGCCCGCCGGTCCGTCTGTACAGTGCTGCCGGTGTGCCGCCGGTGGTACACCGAAGCCCCTGAATTCTTGGACAAAAAAGGAGCATCGCAACGATGCCACTTATTGGTTTCGACAATCCTAATCTCCTCAGTTTTCTGCTGGCGCTTTCGCCGATCATTGTGGTTCTGGTGCTGATGATCGGTTTTCGCTGGGGAGGGGACCGGGCCGGACCGGCCGCCTGGGTGACGGCTTTGCTGGTGGCCGTTGTGCTCTTTGGCGCCGATGGGCAGGTGATTGTCGTATCTCAGATTCGCGGCCTGATGCTGACGCTGTTTGTACTTTACATAATCTGGATGGCGTTATTGTTGTTTAACGTGGTCGACCAGTCGGGCGCAATCCGCGTCATCGGCCGGGGTATCAGCCGGTTGACGGACGATCGGGCGCTGCAGTTGCTCATCCTGGCCTGGGTTTTCAGTGCCTTTCTGGAGGGCGTGGCCGGTTTCGGGGTGCCGATTGCCGTCATCTCACCGCTGCTGATTGCCATGGGCTTCGACCCGGTGACGGCGGTGGTGGCGGTTGCCACAGGCCATTCCTGGGCGGTCACGCTGGGCAACGTCGGTGTGCCTTTCAACGCGCTGGTGGCGGTCAGTGGCATAGCCGGGAGCGCCCTGGCGCCGTGGACGGCGGGCTTATTGGGGTTGGCCTGCTTCGGGTGTGGCCTGGGTGCAGCGCACGCTTACCGGGGGTTCCGGTCGGTGTGGCGCGTTTTGCCGGCGATACTTCTGATCGGTGCGGCGATGGCCGGCACCCAATATTTGCTGGCCGTGGGCGGCACCTGGAACCTGTCGGGATTTGTGGCTGGGATGGTCGGCCTGGCGGTGAGCGTTCTGGTCTCGCGTTTGCCCTGGTACCGGTCCGGCCGGCAGACTGCCGGCAGCGAGCTGCCCGAATCGGCTCTTGAGGAAATGGGCGGCCAAGGGGCGAACGCCATGCCGTTGGTGCTGGCGCTGGCGGCGTACCTGGTGCTGATCGTGGTCGTGGTGGCGGCCGAGCTGCTGCCACCGGTGCACCAGGTTCTCAATTCGATTCGCTTGCAGTTCGCGCTGCCGGCCACGGCCACCCGGCTCGGCTGGCAGGTGGCCGCCGAGCCGACCACCAGTATCAGCCTATTCGGCCACCCGGGCGCTTTGATCGCCTACACGGCTGCCATCGCTTTTATTATCTACCGGCTGACGGGCCATTACCGGCAAGGGGTGGGGCGGGTGATTGTCTCGAACACGCTCAACAGCGCCGTGCGCTCCAGCATCGGCGTCGCCGCCATGGTGGGCTTTGCCATGATCATGTATCACACCGGCATGACGTATTTGCTGGCGATGGGACTGAGCCAAACCGTCCAACCGCTGTTTCCCGTCCTGGCACCCTTCATCGGCGTGCTGGGCACCTTCATGACCGGCTCGAATACCAACTCAAATGTGGTCTTTGCCGGCCTACAGCAGCAAACGGCGCAGCTCTTGGGCCTGTCGGCGGTGGTTATCCTGGCGGCGCAAACGACCGGTGCTTCCTTGGGGAGTATGCTGTCGCCGGCCAAGATCATCGTCGGCTGCAGCACGGCCGGGCTTTCCGGCAGCGAAGGCCAGGTGCTGCGACGCACGATCGTATACGGTGTTTTGATCGTGCTTGTCGTCGGTGCGGTGGCCTGGTTGGCCGTGCGTTGAGCGCTTGCTTCTGGCCGGCTATTCGGTCGTGATAGCCGGTAGACTTGCCCTGTAAACCTGGTCCAACACGCGCAAGGTGACGGTAATCGCCTGCTGGTCGTTTTGGACCGTTTGGCTCACAGCCGGGGTAGCGGCCAGAGAAAACGTCGTTTGATAGTCCCCGGCCGTCTTGCCGGTCGGCGTGATGACGACCGAAAAAGATTGGCCGCTGTTGCCGGCCTGGGGCGAAAAGGATACCCAGGACTGGGGAGCGGCGGAGGCCGTCCAGGTGAACGTGGTGGCAGTGGTGCTGGTCACGAGGACGCTGTAGGAATGGGCGGGAAAACCGTCCTCGGCCAGGTAAAGCACCTGTTGGGGTGAAACACGCATGGCTGTGGGCGCGAACAAACCCTCCAGCGTTTCGTCCGGCAGGCCGGCGAAGGCGTTGTTGTACTCGGTGCCCTGGCTGCCGCTATCCTTATCCAGCCACATAACCATATCGTCGTGACCGGGCAAAACGTAGCTTTCGACCGTATCCGGGTTGTAGTCGAAGTACGATTGATAGGCCTGGGCCAACGTCTGACCCTGGAAAAGATAACGGACGAACCACTGAAAGGCATTGCCGTACCAGTTGGCGAAATAACCGGCCGCCCCGACGTCGAAGAACGGATCGGAATACTGGGCCACGCGGCGTTGGGCTTCGGCGCTGCTGATCGGCTCGGGGTCGTTGCTCGACGAGCCGGCGGTGAAGCAACCGTACAACATCACAATGGCATTCGGGGCCAGCTCGAGGTCGGCGCGGATGTCGTCCGGCGAAATGAACTGCTGGTCGCGAAGCATGAAGCCACCCACGGGTGGGGTGGGCATCGCCCCCCAATAGATGCCATGCCCGCGGTAGAGCAGAAAGTGAGCCCCTTGGGCAGCGGTCTTGATCTGCCCCCAATCGGTATTGGGTGTATAGAATTTGTATACGGTTACCCCGTTGGCCTGCAGCTCGGCGGCGGCCAGGTCCATGTTCTGTTTTTCCTGTTGCGTCCAATCGCCGTAATCTCCGTCGATGGCGCCTACCAGCAGCACCGCCTTGAGTCCCGACAGGTTCAGCGCGCCGGCCTGGGCGGCGCTGACGTCTGCCTGAGCGGGGGGCGGCTGCGATGGGCGCGGCGGTTGCTCGGGCACCAGCGGTGCCGGTGCCTGGGCGCCGGCCAATGAGGGCACCAGCAGCACAAGCAGGATCAGCCCACCGATCAGTGCTTTCCCGGCGCTGTGCCGGGCACAACAGCTCAAGCTATTTCCGTTCGCCATTCCATCCTGACCTTGACAGAAAGAATACTCGTCACGCCGGCCACGCGTTTGACCGGCCGCGTATCGACTTGTTAGCCATGCTAACCCAAACGCCGGCCGGTTTCAATGAGGTTGAAGTACTAGTGAAACGGGATGTGGGTGCCGGCATCAGGGAATAGGGACTGAGGAGCGCCAGTGCAGGGACTGCACACAAGTGGGAGCGCGCTGTTTGAGACGCAACGTCCCACAGGTCGAAAAGCGGTGGGTCTGTCCCAAATCTTCTGTTGGAGAAATTGGGCCGAGCCAAGGCTTGGCTCGTGAGAGACCGCTCGCATCACGTTGTAAGAAGCGCGTAGAATCAGGTAGCATTTCTTGTGGGCGGAAGGCCTTTCACCCACAAAAAAAAGGATATGAAACCGGCTACCGGCTCACGCGGGGTTTTCTATCAAGAAAATAGGACACACCAAAAAGCGGTTTCCGGCAGGCGGAAAAGAATGTTATAATACGAGGTGGCAAAAAGTGCCACAATGGTCGTGACAGACAGCAGCCGAGAGGGGGCCAGGCAATGGAGATCGAAGCCAAACTGAGGGTGCCGAACGCCGAAGTTCTTGACCAGTTACGCCGGATCGAGCGCCTGGGTAAGTTTGTGTTGGGACCCAGCCAGGTCAAGGAAGTCCATGATACCTATCTGGACACCTCCGACCGGCTGATTTTGGCGGCCGGCTACATCTGTCGCAAACGCGTGCTGCTGGACAGTGTCATCGTGACCGTCAAGAGCCTGGCCAAGAGCGGTGGCGCCATCCACCGGCGGGAGGAGCTGGAAATCTCTTTGCCCAGTTTTCGTCCGGTACAGGAGTGGCCCGCCGGCGCAGTACGCGACAAGGTGCTGGACATCATCGGCCAAGATCATCTCGAGCCGTTGTTCGATCTGTACCAGACGCGCGAGGTGCGACCGCTTATGGCCGGAAATCGCCAGGTGGCCGAGATGAGCCTCGACCACGTGCACATGGTGATCGACAACAAAAAGCAGACCTATTGCGAGGTTGAGGTCGAGCTGAAGCCGGACGGCCGGGAGGAGGAACTGGTTTCGGTCACATCGCTCCTGAAGAATGAATGGGGGCTGCAGGCCGAATCTCGCTCCAAGTTTGAACGGGCGCTGGTCTTAATCAGTGACGTGTCTTCCGGCGGCCAATTGATGAAACCGGCCGAACGTACGGTGTGCCAACAACTGGCCGAGCGTGACGATTTACACGGTCGCCGGGCCGTGGCTTTGCTCGCTCTGGACGACGGTCTTCTACAGGCGGAGGTTGGTGAACGGGCCGGCATGTCTGAGCGGCGGGTCCGTTATTGGCTGTCTGAGTTCCGGAAGAACCGTCTAGGAGTCTTTCCCGACAAGGTGCTCAAGTCGATCCCCGTGAGCTGGGAAACGGACAATGACGGCGACGGCGGTTCCCCGGCGCTCAAGCCGGCCGGCCGGCAGGCGCCGCAACCCTGGACTCTGGACATGCTTTTTGAGCGTTACGACATCGACCGGACCCACGCCCGGGTTGTGGCCAGTTTCGCGCTGGCGCTGTTCGATCACCTGGATTGGGCACACAAACTGCCCACCAATTGGCGCCGATTGACGGAGATTGCAGCCCTGCTGCACGACGTGGGTGTGGGCACCGACATGAACCGGCACGACGAGGCCGGCAAGGACATTCTTCTGCAGCATCCGCCGGCCGGATTAAGCGAGCAGGCACAACAGGTGATTGCCATCACTACGCTACTGCACCGGCGGCCGATCAGCGGGAAAGCCCTGGGGAAGTTGAAAAAGAAGGTCCTGGGCGGTCTGACGGACGACGTGCAGACAAATATCCTTATGGTGGCGGCACTGGTACGGATTGCCGATGGGCTTGATTATTCGGAGGGTGGGGGCGAGTTGGGACGGATGCACCAGCTGGAAGGCATTGAGCACATTGAGATCCGCGGCCCGTTTTCGTCCGTGGATGCGGCTCAGGCCAAGCAGAAGGCCGACCTGTGGAGCCTGCTGTCGGACGTGCGTCTGCAGTTTGACCCGATTGAAGATTCTGTGCCGGCATCTAAAAAGATGGGAGCCAAGCCTGCGGCGACTGCTCCGGCGATACCGGTCGAGGAGGCTGCCGGCCAACGGGCTGAAAAGGAGCCTAAGTCAGTGGCGGGCCCGTGTGGACCGGGCCTTGAACCGGACGATACGATGGCCGAAGCCGGTCGGAAGACGCTGCTGTTCCATTTTGAGCGTATGCTGGCCCACGAAGCCGGCACGCGTCTGGGTGAAGACGTGGAAGAGCTGCACGATATGCGCGTGGCGACGCGCCGTATGCGGGCTTCGTTACCAGTGTTCGGCGACTACCTGGACTTGAAGAAGATGAAACCCTTCGTCAAGGCCTTGAAGCGCACCGGACGCAGCCTGGGCGGCGTGCGCGATCTGGATGTATTTGCCGAAAAAACCAACAAGTACCTCAAGGGGCTGCCGCAGGAACGCATAAACGAGTTGGACCCACTGATGCGGGTTTGGGCCTCCCAGCGCGAGCTTAGCCGAAAGGTGATGCTGGCCTACCTGGACAGCGACGACTATGCCAACTTCGTCGAAAAGTTTGGCGATTTTCTGCACACTCCGCTGGCCGGAGCCTTGCCGGCCGGCTGGCAGTCAACCGGTCCGGTGGCTTACGCCGTCCGGCACGTGGTGCCGATTGCCATTTACCGGCGCCTGGCCGATGTGCGTGCCTACGATGAGTGGATGATGGAGCCCAACGTGCCGCTGGAGCGCTATCACCAATTGCGGATTGCCAGCAAGGGGCTGCGCTACACCCTGGAATACTTCCGCGAGGTCTTGGGGCCGGAGGCCAAAAGCGTCATCGACGACGTCAAGGCGCTACAGGATAATCTGGGAGACTTGCAGGATGCCGTGGTTGCCTGCAACCTTCTGCGCGACTTTTTGACCTGGGGTACCTGGGGGCACAGCACCGAAAAAATGCCCGGCCAGGAAGACCTGATTGTGGCGCCGGGCGTGGCGGCCTACCTGGCGGCCCGGCAGAGTGAACTGCAGTCCCTGTTGGATCAGTTCCCGAGTGTGTGGACGCGCATCCACACGCGGGCATTTAGCGAAGCGGTCACGGCTGCCATTTCTGTACTCTAGCAGCAGCGCGCCGGGTCTCCTATTCGCCCGTACTGTCCGCGTTCCAGATGCCGCGGTGCTCAATCAGCCATTCCTGAGAGTTCAGCGGCTCCTTGCCGCGTGGCGTTTTCACGCGCTCGTACTCACCGCTGGGCAGAAGTCGCCTGGCTTTGACCGTATCGTTTAGTTGCACCCGCAATATGTCGTCGCACAGTGTATGTCTGAGATTTGGATCCTCGACCGGAAACAGTATTTCCACCCGCCGGTCCAGGTTGCGGGTCATCAAGTCGGCGCTGCCAAGCAGAACCTCGTCGTCACCGCCGTTGCGGAAGTAAAATATGCGTGCATGTTCCAGGAAACGGCCGACGATCGACGTCACCGTGATGCTCTCGCTGAGGCCGGGAACGCCTGGCCGCAGGCAGCAGATTCCCCTGACCTGTAACTCAATTTTTACCCCGGCCTGCGCGGCGCGGTACAGCGCCCGGATAATCGGCTTGTCCACCAGCGAATTCATCTTGAGTGCCAGGTAGCCGTCTCCGTGACCCTCGTGGCGGCGAATCTCGCGATCGATACGGGTCAGAATCTGGTCGCGCATCTTGGAGGGAGCCACCAGCAGTTTGCGATAGTCGGTCTGGTTGGAGTAGCCGGTCAGAGCGTTGAACAGGTCGGAGACGTCGTGCCCCAGGTCGGTGTCGCAGGTGAAGAAACCGATGTCGGCATAGGTGCGGGCGGTAATGGCATTGTAGTTGCCGGTGCTCATGTGCACGTAGCGTACAATGCCCTCCCGTTCCCGGCGGACGACCAGGCAGATCTTGGAGTGTGTCTTCAGGCCCATCAGGCCGTAAACCACGTGAACGCCGGCACTCTCCAGGGCTCTGGCCCAGACGATGTTATTCTCCTCGTCGAAACGAGCTTTGAGTTCCACCAAAGCGGCCACTTGTTTGCCGTTCTCCCGGGCCTTCATCAGCGCGGCGACGATGGGGCTGTTCTTGCCTGCCCGGTAAAACGTCTGCTTGATTGCCAGCACGTTCGGGTCTTGGGCTGCTTCGCTCACAAAATCGATGACCGGATTGAAGCTGTCGTAGGGATGATAGAGCAGGATATCGTGTTGGCGGATGGCCGAAAATACGCTGTCCTCACGGCTGAAGATCTTGGGAACTGAGGGCAAAAACGTTGCATCCTTCAGGTCAGGGCGATCTATTTGAGTCAGTTCGATCAAGCTGGACAGGCCGACCGGGCCGTCTACGGTGTATACCTGGTAAGGGGCCAGGCCCAGGTGGGTGGTCAGGTTGTGTAGCACGTCGTCGGACACCGCGCCGCTTACCTCCAGGCGGACCGCCGACCCGAAGTAGCGCATGCCTACCTGCTCCTGTATGCTGGCCAGCAGGTCCGAGGCCTCATCCTCCTCAATGTCGAGGTCGGCATCTCGGGTGACCCGAAAAGCGTACGCCCCGACGACGTCCAGGCCGGAGAAGAGCAGGTCCAGGTTGGCGGCCACCACTTCTTCCAGCCAGACGAAATTGTTGGCGGCTATCTCCTGGAGACCCAATTGTTCGTAATCGTCGGCTGTTTCCTCACTGGGTATGCGCACCAGCCGGGGAAAGACGCCGGGTATCTTCAGGCGGGCCAACCTTTGCCCGTAGGTGGGATCGTTGACCAGGACGGCCAGGTTGATGCTGAGATTGGAAATATGGGGGAAGGGATGGCCGGGATCGATCGCCAGGGGCGTCAATGTAGGATAGATTTCCTCTTCGAAGTAGCGGCGCAACAGGCGCCGTTGTTTGCCCTTCAGTTCGCTGTAGCGCAAAACGTAAATGCCCTGGTCGGCCAGTTTGGGCATAAGGTCTTTGTGCCAGCAATCGGAGTGGTTGGCCAGTTGTGGCAGCAGTTGGCGGCGGATGGCCGCCAATTGTTCGGCCGGGCTCATGCCGTCCGGCGGGGTCTCCACAGCAACCGCTCCCAACTGCTGGCGCAAGCCGGAAACCCGGATCATAAAAAATTCATCCAGATTGCTGCAGAAGATAGACAGAAATTTGACGCGTTCCAGCAGCGGGTGGCTCTCGTCCAGAGCTTCTTCCAGGACGCGCCAGTTGAACTGGAGCCAACTCAGCTCTCGGTTGATGTACAGCCCGGACGAATCCAAGGATTTGATCGGCTCGACAACGGCTGTCTTGGTCTTGGTCATGGTTTTCTCCAATTCGTCGAATGGCGGCCTGGAAAGCCCGGTTTCGGGGCACCAAATCGTTGGTCGTTGCAGTCCATTTTACATAGCTGTGGGGCTGGGGGCAAGCGGCCGGGTCGCCATACTGAATCTTAGGATTTCTATGAGGGTTTCTTCTGTAAGGTTTGACGGGACTCGGCGCCTGCCCTATAATTGTTGTCAATGTATTACTGCCCCGACTTGCAGTAATACGGAGGAGAGACCAGCTTGCCCGCCATCTTGATACTACACGGACCCAATCTGAATCTCACCGGCCAACGCGAACCGGACGTGTATGGTGCGCTGACCCTGGAGGATATTAACCGTCGATTGCAGGATTTGGCCGACAGTCAGGGCGTGACGGTGAGATTCTTCCAGTCCAACCACGAAGGCGCACTCATCGACGCATTGCACGAGGCTTTCCAGTGGGCGGATGGGGTCGTGTTCAATCCCGGCGCCTATACGCATACCAGTTACGCGCTACGCGACGCCATTTCGGCCATTGGGTTGCCCGTTGTAGAGGTGCACATGAGTAACGTCCACGCCCGCGAAGCGTTCCGACACCGGTCGATGGTGTCGGCTGTTTGTGTCGGTCAGGTGGTTGGTTTTGGTTGGCGAAGTTACCTGCTGGGTTTGTCGGCTCTGTGCCAGATGATCGAGTCGGGCCGAGAGGGTCAATGAAGGTCTTGTGTGAGCCGTCCTCGATGCGCCTGATTACGTGTTTTCGATAGGAGAGTCAACCTGATCAACCGCCGCCGGAGTATTTGGCATCGCTTGGTGCTGTCCATTGCCACTGTGCTGATGGTCCTGTCCCCTTTTTCTGAGGCCGTCAAAGCTCAAGACGATGGTCCTACCATCAGTCCTGAAGTCATAGCCCTTATGGAGCAAATGACGGTGGATGAGAAGGTGGGGCAACTGTTCCTGGTCAGTTTTGTCGGTGACGATACGACCCCCAACTCGGACATTGCCCGGCTCATTCAGCAAGGTCGAATCGGTGGGGTGGTGCTGTCGCCGGCCAACAGGAATTTTCTGAATGACGCCCGGGCGCCGGAGCGGGTGGCAGCTCTGAACAATGAGCTGCAGACGCTGGCCCTTACCGCGCCGGTGACCGGCACAGAGGAAAGCGCCGCCAGTTACACGCCGATTCCGCTTTTTGTTGCGGTCAGCCAGGAAGGTGACGGCTATCCCTATAGTGCGATCTGGAACGGCATGACCCCGTTGCCGGACGAAATGGCGCTTGGAGCCACCTGGAACCCGACTTATGCCCAACAGGTGGGCCAAATTGTAGGCAGAGAATTGCGGGCGATTGGCGTCAATATGCTGTTCGGTCCGGCGCTGGACGTCTTGGATCAACCGCGCCCTAATCTGTATGGCACTCTGGGTGTGCGTGCTTTCCTGGGTGATCCCTACTGGGTTGGCCAGTTTGGCGAAGCCTACATCAAAGGCGTACACGAAGGCAGTGAAGGCCGGCTCCTCACGATTGCCAAGCATTTTCCTGGTTTGGGAGGAGCGGACCGCAACCCGACCATGGAGCTGCCGACGATCCAGAAAACGTTGGAGACATTGCGGTCGGTGGAATTGGCTCCCTTCATCGCCGTAACGGGTGCTGCCAACGGAGATCCGCTGACGGTCACCGACGGGCTTATGCCGTCGCACGTTCGCTATCGCGGCTTCCAGGGAAACATCCGCCAGTTGACCCGTCCCATCAGCCTGGACGCGCAGAATCTGCCGGCCATCCTTTCCTTGCCCGAATTTTCCCCCTGGCGTGAGGGCGGCGGGCTGCTGGTGAGCGATGCTCTGGGTGTTCCATCTATCCGGGTATTCTACGATCCGACGCTGCAGACTTTCCCGGCCAAACGGATTGCTCAGGAGGCCCTGTTGGCCGGCAACGACCTGCTGTACCTGGCTCAATTTGCCTTGACGGATGATTGGAACGACCAACTGGCCAATATCGATGCCACTATCGCCTTCTTCCGGGAAAAGTATAACTCCGATCCCAATTTCCAGGCGCGGGTGGACGCATCGGTGGCGCGAATTTTGCAGAAGAAACTGGACACGGTAGGAGTCTTCTCGCTAGACAGCTTACTGGTGCCGGTCGATGCTGTTTCGGACCATGTGGGACAGAGCGGGCCAGAGATTGCGCGGATCGCCAAGGAGAGTGCAACCCTCATCTACCCTGACGCCAGCGAACTGTCCGGCCGGCTGCCCGGACCGCCACTCAGTGGCGACCAGATTCTGATCATTACCGATGACCGGCAGGGACAGGATTGCCCATCCTGCCCGCCGGATAACTACATTAACCCGTTCGCACTGCAGACTCTGATGCTGCAACTGTACGGCCCGGATGCGACCGGCCAGATCTCTCTCGACCAGGTCAACAGCATCACCTTTGGCCGGTTGAAGCAGCTTCTTTCGCAAACGGCCACGCCGCTGCCGGAGGCTGAGGCTGCATCGGTGCCGGCGACACCCGTACGCACGTTGCAGCAGGATGAGGAACTGCTGAATGGGGCCGACTGGATCATATTCGCGATGCTCGATCTGGACCTGGTGCGCGATCCCAGTTCGGATGCGGTCAAGCTCTTCCTGAAGGAGCGATCAGAAAGCCTCCAAGGTAAGAATCTGATTGTCCTGGCGTTCAACGCGCCGTATTTTCTAGACGCGACCGAAGTCTCCAAGCTGACGGCTTACTATGGGATGTATAGCAAGGTCGATCCCTACCTCGAGACTGCCGTCAGGCTTCTGTTTCAGGAGTTCCAGCCGCGCGGCGCGTTGCCGGTCAGCGTGGATGCAGTTGGCTACAGCCTGATCGAAGTAACACGGCCGGATCCCAACCAGGTCATCAACATCGAGGTGGTCACGGACACGCTGACCATCCCGGCTGAAGTGACGCCGGTGGCCACGCCCCAGGTCAGCCCCGAGCAGACGCCGATTCCAATTCAGCTGAACCTCGAGGTGGGGGACGTATTGCGGCTGCGGACGGGCACGATTGTGGATCACAACGGCCACCCGGTGCCGGACGGCACGCCGGTTGAATTTCGGTTGCTTGATACGGTACAGGCTTTGGAGGCAAGATTGCCGGCGGTCACGACGGTGGACGGCATCGCGGCGA
>CAZHBM010000058.1:0-13817 GCA_964529945.1 uncultured Anaerolineales bacterium
ATTGATAACAATCTTTTTGTTGGCCAACAGATACTCGAAGGCCAATGCTCGCTGGACCGGCACCGACACTCCTTTGTCGTTTGTCCGGTAGAAATCTGTCAGCAGCTTGGCCCTTTCCAGCGAAATGCTGGGCACCGCCTCCAGGCTCTGTTTTCGCAATCGTTCTACACGTTGACTAATCATCATCCTCTCACCCCCCTACCTCCACATCCAGACCAAATGCACGCAGCACCACCGCCACGGCCTCAATCTGGATATCTGAAGGCGGCTGCACTTCTGCCAGGCGGTAGGTCTTATCTAAACGTCGATATTTTTCCACGGCAATGTGATGATAGGGCAACAAGTCTATACCTTCTAGATTGGACAGCCCGGCGGCCAACTCACCGATTGCATAAACGTTCGCTTCGCCGTCGGTGATGCCGGGAATCACAGGAAAACGCAACCGGACCCGCCCGCCGGCCTGATCCAACGCACTCAGATTCTTCAGTATCAGTTGGTTGGAGACGCCTGTGTATCTCTGGTGGCGCACGTCGTCGATCAGCTTGACGTCGTAAAGAAACAAATTCACGTGCGGCAGGATGCGCTCGAAATCCACCCAAGGCGCGTAGCCGCAGGTGTCGACGACCGTGTGCACGCCCTGCCGGGTACACGTCTCCAGAAGCGCCAGCAGAAATTCGGGTTGCGCCAGGGGCTCGCCCCCCGAGACGGTCAACCCACCGCCGGACTGCTCCCAGAAAGCACGGTCACGACTGACCGTATCCCACAACTCGGCTACGTCCCAACGGCGACCGGCCAGTTCACGCGCCGACGCATAGCAGACATCGACGCACGCGCCGCAAGCCGTACAGGCCCGCCAGTCGTTGCGCGGCTGCCGGTCCCCCCAGCTGATTGCCCCGTTAGGGCAGGCTGCCAGGCATTCACCGCAGCCGATGCACCGGCCGGCCATAAACAGAATCTCCGGCGACGCAGCCTGGCTTTCGGGGTTGTGACACCACCAACAAGCCAAAGGGCATCCCTTGAAGAACACCGTGGTTCGGATGCCCGGTCCATCGTGAATGGAAAACTGTTTAATGTCGTAAACTAATCCGGAGACCAACCCCGCCGTCCTAACGTCCAAACCAATCGGCCGGTGAAATCGGCCCAATCAGCCACCCACGCGCCCTATCCGGCATAGGCCCAATCCCGGCCTGGGCCGGTTGGTCGCCCACCGGACAGAACACTAGCTTGAAGCGCCTTCTTCCGAGATCAGAAAGACCGGTTCGGCGAGGCGCTTGCACCACTCGGTCAGTTCCACCTGGTAGTCGGGATCGAAAAAGGCAGCCCGAAACGTCTCCATATCCGGCCAGTAGGCTTCGGTGATATAGCGATAGGGAGGCGTATCTTGCTGCCACGCCTCTTTGATTATGTAAAAATCAGTCTTAATAACGCCCGGCATCGATTCGTTGTCCTCTTGATGCTCGGTCGTCCGCCAGCGAACAAATTCATCGTGGTCCGCTCCCGGCGGCAAATTGTACATTACAGTCAGCTTTACCATCTGTCCACTCCGCTATAGATTTATGATTTGACGACCAGGTCGTGGTCGAATCCGGTTAGATTGCGCACCCCGGTTGGGGTCACGACAACGATGTCCTCGATCCGTACTCCAAACTTACCCGGCAGGTACACGCCCGGCTCGATGCTGAATACCATGCCCTCTTCCAGTACCGCGTCGTTGCCGTCCATGACCCAGGGTGGTTCGTGGATGTCCAGGCCCAGGCCGTGTCCGGTCCGGTGAACGAAATACTCACCGTATCCGGCCGCCTCCAGCGTGCCACGGGCTGCCCGGTCGACGGATTCGGCCGTTGCCCCCGGCTTGACCGCCGCCCGGCCGGCCTCATTGGCCTTCAGTACTGCCGCGTAAGCGTTCAAGAACTCGCGGTCGGGTTCACCCAGGAACACCATTCGGGTGATGTCAGATTTGTAACCATCCAGGGAGGCGCCGATATCAAGAATGATCGCATCGCCCGTCTGCAACACGCGTTCGCCGCTGTGATGATGGGGAAAGGCCCCATTGGGTCCCGAGGCGACCAGGGTGAAGCACACTTCTTCGGCGCCGTCGAGTCGAAATGCCTCCTCAACCGCCCAGGCCACCTGCTGCTCCGAAGCGCCCGGCCGGCAGGCATCCATGCCGGCCTGCATCGCCCGGTCCGCCTGGGCTGCCGCTTTGGCCAGCGCCTCGATCTCCGCCGTCGATTTCCGCAGTCGCAGAGGAATGTTCAGCGCTGCCAGCGGCAAAGTCTCTCGCGGGCGTGTCGCGGCCATCAAGGGCAGCAAGAAGTCGGCCCGCATCACGTCATCCACGACCAGCTTGTCGATATCCCCCAGGCCGGTCAATGCTTCCTCCAAAGCCGTTGCCGGCCCGTCGGCGTCGGCCCAGGTGTACAATGGCAATTGGGTGTAGGCGATCCACTCTTCGGCGTTCAACGCCGGCACAACCACGCGTGTCTCTCTGGGCGAAACCAACAGCAGGCACAACCGTTCGTCGGCGTGGGAAGCGTAGCCGGCCAGGTAGCGCATGTTGGCCGCCGGGCCAAAGGCTGCCAGATCAACGCCTTTTTCGACCATAAAATCGCGCAGCAGCCGTAATCTGTTCTCGAGCTCAGTCATTGTCTTTTCTCGCCTCTCTCAGCTTTTCGGTGGCCGCCTCATCGATGGACAGGCTTTGCGGGTCGAGCACGACGCCGTAAGCCGAACGGGCTTCCGCCACCGTCAAGAATTCGTTGCGTACGTCCTTTTGCACCGATTGTGGATCGCGGGTCAGCGGATCGCCGTACCCGCCGCCGACCGCCGTGACCAGTCGCGCCACGTCGCCTCGTTTGAGGGGATACCGCGCCAGCTTACCCTCCCATACCACAGGCTCCGACTGGCCGGCCGGGATTACGGCCACGCCGTTGGTGGACCCGTCGGCTCCGCCGGCGCCTCCCCACGGTGGATAACGATGCCGGCCGAAGGTCGTGGTCAAAGTTGCCGACTCGCTCAGAACCTGGTAGTCGCGCACCAAGCCAAAGCCCCCACGGAAACGCCCGGCACCGGCCGGTTGCACGTTGAATTTGAACTGGTCGACCAGAAGCGGGTAACGCGTCTCGCACACTTCGGCCGGCACGACGTATGTCTCGCCGTCGCCCACGACCACCAAGCCGCTTTCACCGTCCTTGGTCGCTCCCGCTCCCCAACCGCCGGCCTGAGGTTCCACCAGGATGAAATAGTCGCCTTTCTCGTCCTTGCCGCTGATAACGGTGCCGCAAACGCTCAAGGAATGGCCGGCTGTTAGCCTTTCGGGGAGCACCGGGAATAGGGCATGCCACAGCAGATCAACTGCGTAGGCGCCGGTTTCCCAATAGGTGGATACGGGCGAAGGTCGTTGTGCGGTAAACACGGTACCGTCCGGGCAGATGATATCCAGGGGACGGAACCAACCGTCGTTCACCGGCGTCTCGGGGTCGGTAATTGCCTTGAACACGGTCCGGCAGGCCGAATGCAGGCGCGGGCGCGGGCAGTTGATCGGCCCTCTGACCTGCGGATCAGAGCCGGTGAAGTCGGCCACGAAGTGATCGTCGTCAATGGAAACCTTGACACACACGTAGATCGGCTTGGCTGAAAGGCCGTCATCATCCATCCAATCCTCGGCAAAGAATGTGCCTTTCGGCAGGCCGGCCAGGCCCCGCCGCGCCAATTCTTCACCATGGTCGAGGATGGCCACCACACTGTCCAGAAAGGTCTCTACTCCATAGTGAGCGTTTATTTCCTTGACCCGCCGTTCGGCCGTGCGCAGCGAAGCCACGCCGGCATACAGATCACCCAGCGTTCCGGCCGGCGTGCGAACGTTGGCGGCTATGAGGTCGATCAAGGCCTGATTGACCTGCCCGCCGGTAAACAATCGCAGCGCCGGAAACTGCAGCCCTTCCTGGAAAATCTCGGTACTGTCGGTCGTCCAACTGCCGGCCGCCATCCCGCCGACCTCGGTCCAGTGCGCCTTGTTGACACCGAAGGCGACCAGTTGTCCATCGTAAAAGATAGGTGCGATCAGCGCCACGTCGGAAAGATGATTACCGCCGCCCACGTAGGGGTCGTTGTGAATGAAAATGTCGCCCTCACCCATGGATGCTCGACCGTACTTATCGAGAATTGCCTTAACGGCAAATGTCAACGTGCCCAGAAACCCGGGCACCCCGTTGGCCTGGGCGATCAAATCGCCATCTGCATCGGTGACGGCGCAGGCGTAGTCCAGCACCTCATAAATAATGGGGCTTTGGCTGCTGCGTCCCAGCGCCACGAAACTCTCTTCCGCCGCAGCGATCAATTGTTCTCTAATGATCTCAATCGTGAAAGGATCGCGTTTCATATCACTCTTCTTGTTTAAAATAGCTCCCAATCGGCACAGTCCCCTGAAACAACTCCCATTCTGAGATTTCCTCTTGCGGCGGTGCTTCGCTGCCGCCGACCCGGCTGGGATACCAGCCAAAGCGGCTGGCGACCTCGGCCAGGAACTCCGCCATCTTGAACGGCGCCTGAACTGCATCAATCACCGGAACGCCAAGTTCGTCCTGCATTCTTTCGTTGAAGCCGTATTCCGCCGTGCAACCCAATATGAGCACCTCTGCCCCATCTTCCTCAATAGCTTTCCGACCCTCGGCCAGCAGCCGGTTGCGCGTGCGGGCAGGATCTGCCTGAAAGTCCAACACTCCCAATTCGAGCGGTCGCATCGAGGCCAGGTGTTGTTCGTGGCCGTACAGGCGCACGTTATCGCGCATCTGCGGTATCCATTTGCGCCGCCCTACCAAGATGGAAAAAGTGTGCCCCAACTGGACGGCGATCGCCGTTGCCGATTGGCACGGTGCGGTCACAATGGTTTTTCCCGACACCTCTCGTGCCGCCGCCAGACCGACGTCATAGAAACATCCGATAATAATGGCTTCATACTGGGGTGAAAGCTGATAGGTGAGCTGCACGATGTCGTGGATCACCGCGGCTTCATAAGCGTGGTACTCGAGATGCTTGGGCCGATCCTCGGGAAGTGAAATCACGTCGACCAGCGTCCCCGGCCGGCTGGCAGCACGCAGAATTTTGGCCACGTCCTGGCTGAATACGTCGGTACCAATCGGGTCAATCCAAAGCGCGCGCATCGATGACTCCTTTGTCTGTCGCGGCCCATAGTAGGGCCGGCTGGCGCACCGGCGTTGTGCCCGGCCCATCAGACGATTGTTCGCCACAACTGCCCAAGCCTGGACGTGCGCCGATACAGAATGAAAAACCTCCGCGACCCCGGCTGATCGGCCTGAGCGTTCCCCACCGTGTCGCCACGGTCACGGAATCGTATTGGCGGGCTGCCGGTACAACCCGAAGGCCGGCCGGCAGCTCGCCAAACTAGAGCGCGGCTACCCCAGCCAGCCGGCTGGGGCAGCCCACGTTTCATTTCTTGCGCTTACCCAACAGTTCGGTCACCTGCAGCGTATCGGGATCGACCGCCACACCGTACCGCTCTCGGGCGATTTCGGGGGTGATATACTCACCCTTGACGTCCTCGATCACTTTTTCGACCGGTCGATCGTAAGGGTCGCCATAGCCACCTCCGGTACCCGTTACCAGTCGAACCACGTCGCCTTTCTTGACCGGAATGCGGGCACACTTTCCGATTACCAACGGCTCGCGTCCATCGGTGAACATGATCTTCATGTAATTACGAGACCCCTCTTGTCCGCCTCCCATACCCCAGGGCAGGTATTTGAAGCGTCCGAAGGTTCCAGTATGTACCGCGTGGTCGGCGATGATCCGGTAGTCGCGAATCAGTCCGCGGCCTCCGCGGAACTCGCCGGCGCCGCCATCAGTGATGTCCAGACAATACTGATCGACCAACACACCGTAACGATGCTCACATACTTCCACCGGAATGTTGTACGTCTCGCCGTCGCCCACGCAGAACATGCCGCTCTCGCCGTCCTTGTCGGCACCGGCGCCCCAGCCACCTGCACTGGGCTCGACCAAGATGAACAATTCACCGGTGTCGGGGTGCGGGCCGGCAATAATCGGCGCACACACACTCAGGAAATGGCCGGCCGGAAGCCGGTCGGGCAGAATCGGCGCCATCGCCTTCCATATCAGGTCGGCGGCATAGATCATGGTTTCCCAGTAAACCGAGACCGGTGCCGGCCGGGCTGCACTGAAGATCGTACCCGGAGGACAGATCACCTCCAACGGCCGGAAACAACCGTCGTTGGTCGGGATGGACGGATCGGTAAGCGCCAGCACGATTGCACGCGTCGCCGAAGCCAGACCGGTGACGGTAGCGTTGATCGGCCCCAGAACCTGGGGGCTGGAACCGGTGAAGTCGCAGATCAGCTTGTCCCCGGTCAGGGTCACCTTGACCTGCACCTTGTGCGGTTCGTCCGACAGACCGTCGTCGTCAATCCAGTCAACCGCTTCGTAGACCCCTGTTGGGATCTTCCGCAGTTCCTGGCGTACCAGTTGTTCGCTGTGATCCATCAACATATCGATGCCTTTTTTCACATTTTCGACACCGTATTTGTCACACAGGCCCTGGAATCGTTTGGCCGCCACACGTACCGAGGCTACCAGGCCATACATATCGCCGATGCTCATGTCGGGCGTGCGTACGTTGGCCCGGATCAGATCGACGATGGCCTGGTTGACTTTTCCCTGGTCGAAGACCTTGATACACGGGAACTGCAAACCTTCCTGATAGATTTCGGTCGAGTCGGTGGTCCAGCTTCCGGCTGCCATACCACCCACCTCGGTCCAGTGCCCCTTGTTAGCCGCAAAGGCCGCAATTTCGCCTTCGTAGAAGATGGGCATGATAATCGACACATCCGAGAGGTGCGTGCCGCCTCCCTCGTAAGGGTCGTTGGTCATGAAGATGTCGCCCTCTTTGATGTTCTCGCGACCAAACTTTTTCAGCACACTGCGCACGCTATAATCCAACGTTCCCAGGAACAGCGTAACGCCGTTGCCCTGGGTAATCAACCGCCCGTCGGCATCCAGAATGCCGCTGGCGTAGTCAAGAGTCTCATAGATAATGGGACTCATGGCCGTCCGCTGACAGGCCACGAACATTTCGTCGCCGACTGCCAGCAGGCCGTCTTTGATAATTTCAAGGGTAAACGGATCCAGCCCGTTTCCATTGCGCGCCATTCGTATCCTCCTTGACTTTTTCGGACCTGCGTCCGTGGTAAAAGGCATAAATGCCTAGTTGGTCATCTCGATGTTCAGGAATCCGTACTCGTCGCGTGACACCTTCTGATCCGGGAACACGACCGTCGTCGACGCCGGTTCCTCGATCACCATCGGACCCTGAATCGGCGTGTTGATCGGCAGCAGGTCGCGCTCGTAGATCGGCGATTCGTGGAAACCCAGCTCGTCGAAATTCACGCGCCGTTGGCCCTTCAATGCCTTCTCCAGGCTCAAACCATCGTCCTTCACCGTCTTGAGCTCTGGTTTATCGACCACCCCGAACGCTGTCAGGTGATAATTGACGAACTCAATCGGCGATTCCAGACGGAATGTATAGGCATGCTCATGCAATTCGTTGAAGCGCTCGGCGATTGCCGGCATATCTTGCTTGGTGATCTCACCGCCAGGGATGGGCACTTTCACTGTGTGCTCTTGTCCCATATAGCGCATATCGGCGAACCTCTGGAACAGGACGCGGTCTTCACTGACGTTCTGCTCTTTCAAGTTCTTCATCGCCGATTGTTCCATCTCGTTGTAGAAACCGTTCAGCTCGGCCGGCTCGGTCTGGTCGGCACTCCGGATGGTGGTGCGAATGAAGTCCTGTCGCAAGTCCGTCATCAACATCCCCCAGGCTGAGAATACGGCCGGGTTGGTGGGAATCACGACTTTCTTGACCCGCAGTTCGCGCGCCAAAGCACTGGCGTGCATCGCTCCGCCGCCGCCAAAGGCGATCAGCACGAAATCGCGCGGGTCATAACCGCGCCGCACGGACACCAGTTTGATGGCGTTGACCATGCTGTTGTCGGCCAGGCGAATGATCCCCATGGCGGCCTCTTCAACGCTGATGCCAAAATGGTCGGCGACGGGCTGCATGGCCTTGTGCAGGTTATCCATATCCAGCTCGATCTCGCCGCCCAGGAAATAGTCGGGGTTGATCCGGCCGGCTACGACGTTGGCGTCGGTCACCGTCGGCTGGTCACCGCCCTTACCGTAACAGGCAGGTCCGGGATCTGCTCCGGCGCTGACAGGTCCGACCTTGAGCGCACCCGCGGCATCGATCCAGGCAATTGATCCGCCGCCGGCGCCGATCTCCACGATATCAATGGTGGGCGCCAAGATGGGATAGCCCGCGAAATCGCGTCGCCATTCGATCTTGTACTCGGTGGTAATGCGCGGATTGCCGTTTTCCACCAAAGACGTCTTGGCCGTCGTGCCGCCCACGTCGAATGCGATCACGTTCGGTTCGCCGACCAGCTTGCCGATGGCGGCCGCACCAATCACGCCTGCCACAGGGCCGGACTCAACGGTGTTGATCGGGTAACGCTTGCCCATGGCGAAGGTCACCGTGCCCCCGTTGGACTGCATGATATGGTAGACCTTGTCCATACCCATTTCGGCCAGGTGCTTCTCCAGATTATCCAGGTAGAATTGGGCGGTCGGCAGAACGTAACTGTTGAGCACCGCCGTGTTGGTGCGCTCATACTCGCGCCATTCCTGGGTCACCTCGTGCGACAGCGTGGAGGGAATCTCGGGCGCCATTTCCTTGATAATCTCGCCCACCCGCACCTCGTGACCGGGATCGGCGTAAGAGTGCAAGAAACAAACGGCGATCGACTGCACCCCTTGTTTTTTCAGGTATGCAACCGCTTCTCGGACGTCGTCCTCATTCAACGGCGTCAACTCCTCGCCTTTGTAGTTGAGACGTTCGCGCACTTCACGACGCAGATAACGCGGAACGAAAGGTTCGGGCTTGGTGTAATAGAAGTTGTACAGGTCGGGCCGGTTTGCTCGTGAGATCTCGAGCACATCCCGGAAACCTTTGGTGGTGATCAGTCCCGTCTTTGCACCCTTATGTTCTGTCAGGGCATTGATAATCACTGTTGACCCGTGTACGAAGAAACGGGTGTCGGGGACACTGATCGCTGCTTTTTTTAGTGTTGTGATGACGCCTTCGGCAAAATTTGCCGGCGTGGTGGAAGCCTTGGCCGTACCTAATTCGCCGGTCTTCTCATCCAGGTAGACCAGGTCGGTGAAGGTGCCGCCAATGTCGGTGGCTACTCGCATAGTAAAGCCTCCTTACTGTTTTTTTGTTTTTTGAAAGAAGAAATGGCAGACGGCGTGCTGAACCCATAGTCAGTCTCGTCTGCCAAGTTTTTCCAGTATTTACGACGGAGGGAACAGGTGACATCGTACCGTGTGCCCTTCGCCAAGATCGACCATCTGCGGGTCTACCTCTATACAAATATCCATCTTATAGGGACACCTGAGGTGGAAGCTACAACCAGACGGAATGTTCACCGGGCTCGGTATCTCCCCTCTTGAGACAACCTTCTTTGGTTTCAACCGTTCTTCTGCTTCAGATATGACCGGAATTGAGGACAACAGCATCTGCGTGTATGGATGCTTGGGATTCTCAAAGAACTCCCCGGCCGGTGCGACCTCACAGATCTTGCCCAAATACATAATGGCCACGCGCGAGGCCACGTTGCGCATCAGACTCAGATCATGCGTGATGAACAGGTAGGAAAGGTCGAACTCCTTCTGCAATCGCTGCAAGAGATTGATCACCTTACCCTGGATCGATACGTCCAAAGCCGACGTCGGTTCGTCCAAAATGACGAACGAGGGGTCGGTTGCCAGGGCGCGAGCGATGGCCACAATCTGCTTCTCGCCGCCACTCAGCGCCTGGGGATATTTGTACATATAACTCAACGGCAGTTCGACCATCTCCAGCAATTCGGCCACACGGTCCGACCGGCGCTTGCCAGACCGGTGAATGCCAAGCGGCAGCTCGAGAATCTGCCGGATATTGCGCCGCGGATTGAGGGAAGACCCTGGATCCTGGAACACGATCTGGATCTCTTTTTTGATGTGCAAGGGTCGCTTCCCGTCATCCGAAAACAAGCTATCACCGCGAAACTCGATTCGACCGGATGTCGGCCGGTACATGCCGATGGTCGTATAGGCAACAGTGCTCTTACCCGAGCCCGACTCGCCGACCAGGCCGAAGACTTCGCCCTCGTTGATTACGAAGGACACACCGTCGATGGCCTTGACCGTGATCGGTTCACGTTTGAGCAGCCCCGTATAGCCCACTTCAAAGTATTTCTTCAGATTCTTATAGGTTAGTATTGGTTTCATGCCAATCCCGACTCTCTGCTGTCTTTGTAGAGGAAACAGGCAACGTAACGCCCCTCTGCGGGTTCAAAGACCGGCGGCTTCTCTTTGCGGCAAATGTCCATCACGTAGGGACACCGTGGATGGAACCGGCAGCCGGTCGGTGGCGTCAGGTAGTTGGGGATGCGTCCGGGAATACCTTCAGCCACGCCGCCGCCTGAAAGTCGCGGTACCGCTTGCATCAGCCCTTTGGTATAGGGAAACAGCGCATCTTCGAACAGTTGTTTGGTTGGGGCCGATTCGACGATTCTGCCCGCATACATTACGTATACCCGATCGGTAACCTCACGCACGATGCCCAGCGTGTGGGTGATCAGGATGACGGATGTGCCTTTTTTCTCCACCAGAGCATGAAGCAATCGCAGTACCTGATCTTGAATGGTCACGTCAAGAGAGGTACCCGGCTCATCTGCAATCAACAACTCGGGTTCGGTAGCCAGCGCCATAGCGATACATACGCGTTGGCGCATGCCGCCGCTCAACTGGACCGGGTAACTGCGCAACAGTCGTTCCGGATCGGCCAAGGCCGTTTCCTTCAGGGCGGTCAGCGAAGCATTTTCAATCTGATTGCGGTTGGCGTGGCCCCTGAACTTGGCAAATTTCACCACCGCACCGATTTGTTCCCCGATGGTAAAAACCGGGTTGAGTGCCGCCGTCGGATCCTGAAAGATCATCGATATGCCGCGCCCGCGCACCTGCTGCAGCTCAGTGGCGTTCATTTTCAGGGTGTCTTTGCCCTGGAACAGCACCTCACCACCCACTATTTTGCCCGGCGGCATCGGCAGAATGCGCAGCACCGACTTCATAGTCGTCGTCTTGCCACAACCGGTTTCGCCGACCAGGCCGATCTTCTCACCCCAATCGACCTTCAGATTGACGCCATCCAGGACTTTCAGTTCACCGCCATAGACTTTGAAATTGACTCTCAAATCCCGTATATCAAGTACAGGAGATTTTGTCTCCATACCTAAACCTCTTCCGAAGCCAGTAAGTCGCGCAGGCCGTCACCCAACAGGTTGAAGCCCAACACAATGACCACAATCGCCAACGCAGGGAACACCGCAATCCACCATTGATCGGGCAGGTATCGAGAACCATCTGAGATCATGGTACCCAGGCCTGGTTTTGGGGGTTGGACGCCCAGACCGACGAAACTGAGCGAAGCGCCGATCAAGATGACCCAACCCATGTCCAGGCTCATTTTGGTGAAGATGGGCGACACACAGTTTGGCAAGATTTCTCTCAACAGGATGTGAGTCTTGCTCGCACCGAGTGTCTCAGCCGATTTGACGAAGTACTCGTTGCGCATCTGGGTCGTCAGGCCGTAGACCAAACGCGTGTACCATGGCCACCACATCAACGATACCGCCATCATCGCGTTGAAAAGATTGGGTTCCAATACAGAAGCGATAGCCAGCGCCAGCACCAACGGTGGCACGGCCAGAAAGATGTCGGTCACCCGCATAATCACAGTGTCGATCCAGGTGCCGTGATAGTAGCCGGCCAACAATCCCAGAAAGACACCCGGCGGGACGACCAAGGTCAATACCACCAGGCCCATTGACAAAGAGAAACGGAAACCAAATATGACCCGGCTGAGAATATCCCGCCCGATTACGTCTGTTCCGAAAGGATATGCCAGGCTGGGAGGCCTCTTGGCGTTGGCAAAATCGGTGAATGGCAGGGCATGCTCGGGATGGGGAGCGACGTAGGGGGCGAAAACCGCCAACAGGATGACGGTCGACACGATCAACAGACCGGCCACCGACAACGGGTTTCGAGAGAATTTGTACCACGACCGCCCCAGGTTATCGCGCCGGCTCTTGCGTTCGAGCGTTTTCAAATCGACATTGGGAGCAGTTCCCATAGAACTGGCTTGCTGTGCCATGCTATTCGCTCCTTTCCGCGCTGAGCCGGATCCGAGGATCGAGCTGGGCGACAACGAGGTCCACCACGATGTTGACCAGGATGAACACAACACCCAGAACGAGGATCACAGCCGAAATCGCGTTCAGGTCTTTGCGCAGCATAGCGTTAATGCCGTAGCGCGAAATGCCCGGCCAGTTGAAGATCAATTCAACCAGAAAGGCGTTGCCCAGTGTAGCCGCAAAGTCGAGACCAAGGATTGAAATGGTCGGGATCAAGGACGGCTTCAACAAAAAACGACCGGCCACCATACGCTCCGGCACACCCAGGGCGCGCTCGGCAGCGATGTAGTCCTTTTGCAGATTGTCTGACATAGACGAACGCGTGATACGGGCCTCCTGGGCCATACCGCCCATCGCCAAGGCGACCGCCGGCAACACCAGGTGTTTCAAGGCGTTCCAGAATACCGCCAGGTTGCCGGCCAGCAATGCGTCGACAGTCAGCAACCCGGTCACGGTCGGCGGTCGAGCCAGACCTTCGCTCAACCGGCCGATGGTCGGAAACCATCTAAGGCCATAACCAAAGACAAGCATAAAGATGATGGCAAAGATGAAAGAAGGGGTGACGACACCCAAATAGGAAAGGATACGCACAAAGTTGTCGATCCACCCATCCTTGTGTCTGGCCGAAATGGTGCCCAACAAGATGCCGAAAGTGCCCATCAAGACGCCGGCAAACAGAGCCAGCTCCAAGGTGGCCGGGAACGTTTCCCTGATGTCTATTGCTACGTCGCGCCGCGTGACCAACGAGATACCAAATTTTCCCTGGACCGCATCGGTCAACCAGTAGACGTATTGGAGGGGTAATGGGTCATTCAAATGCATCTGCTCTCGAATGTTGTCTACAACCCATTGAGGAGCTCGCGCACCTACCGCCATGCGTGCCGGATCACCCGGCATCACCCGGGCGATCACAAAGATCACGATCGATAATCCCAGCAGCACGAAGATCGAGTGCAGAGCCCGGTGCAGGATAAAGGAGATGGATTTCATAAGTCCGGTTCTCTACTGCCTTCTATTCGGTGTTGTGACATCCAACCGACTGGTGATAAAGCATTGGTGCAATACTTACGGGAGTGGCCCCGAGGGGCCACTCCCGCTCAAACAAACTACTGCTATTTGTTAACCGAGATGTTGAAGCCCAGGATGTTGTAGCCCTGCATCGGGTACACAACACCGTTGGCCGCCGGCCAATCGAGGTAGTCCTGGTAGGCATGCTTCTCCACCTGGTCGTAAACGAAGATGGATGGCGCCAGGTCGACCAACTCGGCCTGCAACTTCATGTAGTCTGCGAAGCGTTGCTGTTGATCCAACGTCGCCAGTGCAGTTTCCAGCTCAGTATCAAATTGTTTGTCTTCCAGCCACTCGTTCTGCGACCAAGTTGCGGCCGTACTGGAAGAATAGCGCTGCTTCAGCATCGGGCCGGCCTCGGGCAAGTCCGAGGTCACGTAGATACTGACGATGTGCGGGCTGGTCTCCAACTTGGAGGTG
>CAZHBM010000059.1:0-13684 GCA_964529945.1 uncultured Anaerolineales bacterium
GACAGTTGGGTGGCATCCAGCCAGGCCGGCATGAATGCCAGCTGGCTCAAACACAATCTTTTCGCCGGTTATCAGCGTTTGGCGCAAAATATTATGGATTCGGTAGAGGGGCGCAAAAACGACTCCGGCCAGCGTGGGCCGCTGCCGGACGAGACCCTGCAAAAAATCGCCGAAGCGCAACGGCTGGCCGACCTGGGGCTGCAACTCGTGCCCGATGACTCGAGCCTGCTGGAGGTCAAACGTTACGCCCATTTTGAACAGGGCTATGCGGCCGCCCTGGCCGGCGATTGGCAGGTCGCGCTGAATCACTGGCAGTCCTGCCGGGAAGCGGGCGAAAACAGCCGCGCGTTGGTCAATAATATGGCCGTCGCCGGTGAGAAACTGGGCAAACACGCGCTGGCGGCCGATTTCTGGGGCCAGGTGGTGAAGCGGCGACCGCGCAAAGCCGATTCGCCCAACGCTTTGACCGACGAGCAAGTATCCCGTATGTGGCAGCACGTGGCGGAAAACTATCGCAGAGCAGGCGACTACGAGGCCGCAACCCGGGCTTACCGCAATTCGATCAACTGGGCGCCGGACGACGTGGCCTTGAAACTGAGCCTGGTGGAAGCGTTGATGGCCGACGGCCGGCCCCAGGCGGCATCGACTGTGGTCGGGGAAATTCTGGAGCGCCAGCCGGATAACGTCGAGGCGCTTGCCTGGCGGGCCCAGATCCTCGAAGACGGTCTCTTCCTCACCAATGCCCACGAGCTGTGGCTGCGCGTTCTGGAGCTGCAGCCCGATCACCCCAGGGCGCGGCTGCATCTGGCCACGATGCACGAAACCACGGGAGATAGGTCGCGGCGGGCCGGCGACATCGATGCGGCACTGCAGGCCTACCAGAAAGCGCTGGAATACACCCCCGAGAACCCGCGCCTGCACGCTTCGATGGGGGTCTGCCGGGCGCGCCAGGACGATTGGCAGGCGGCCAGGGATGAATTTGAGGCGACCATTGCCACAACGCCTAATCCATTGGATGGCATCTACTGGGTCATAAGGGCCTGGCTTCACCTGGATTCTTGGGATGAGGTCCAGGCTTTGGTCGAGCGGGCGGAGGCGATGATCCCCCCGCCCGGTAGTGCGTTTTACCTCGATCTGGCCGACTTGTGTTGGCATTTGAACCATCCCAGCCACGCCGACTTTTTCCTGGAGCACGTTTTGTCGCGAAATCCGGACGATGCGCAGCTCCTTTTTGACATCGGCCTGATGGCCGGAGAGAACGGCCAGGAAATGCTGGCGATCAATTATTTGCGCCGGGCGCTCGCGCTGGACGAGGATAACCCCACCATTCACATGTGGCTCGGCAACTATTACTTCGTCCATTTGCACCAGGCCCACCTGGCCGAGCGCCATTGGGAAAAGGCAGAAGATATCGCCCGCCGGTCAAAAAACCTGGGTATCCTGTTCCAGTTGAAGATGGTCAGGACGTTTGTCGGCGGGCGCCAGAGCATCCAGGCTGGTCATGACGCCGCCGAGTCGGTGGCAGATGAGCCGGACCAAAGCTAGGCACGAGACATGAATGACGAACCACCCAACGAACTGGACGACAAGACCGGACAAGACCCCCTTGGCCCAGATCGGCATCGCAAGCCTAACCTGATGCCCGGGGTCAGCGACCCCTACCTGGTTCTGGGGCTGGAGGCCAGTGCAGAGCAATCTGAGATACGCCAGCGCTATTTCGCCCTGGTGCGTCAATACCCGCCTGAGCAGGATCCTGAGACGTTCCGGATCATCAGGGCGGCCTACGAAAAGCTGCGCAGCACGTCGATTCGTGAAGAGACAGACCTCTTCTTGTTGGAACCCCCGCCCGAGTACAAGGGATCATGGTTCGAGGAAGAACCGGATCTGCAACACCACGTGGAGGACATTATCACCACCCTTCGAAAATGGCGGGAGGTGTCGGACACAAGCAGGGACGTAGGCGACGATTTCCGTGAGGTGAAACTATGAGCCACAAACGTCTCATCTGGCAAGAGATGTCGGAGCTGGCTGCCAACCTCGCCCAACAAAAACCTCTGGGAGACACCGACGTGACCGATCTAACCCATCTCCTCAACAAGTTGGGCAAGGTTCAGTACCGTGCCAACAGCCTGTTCGAAGCCCAATTGGAGCAACAGAAGGAAACGTTGGGGTCGCTGAAGGCCACGATAACCCGCCAGGAAGAGATTATGGCGACGTTGGATCGCAGCCATCGCAAAGAGATTGAGACCGCCCGCCATGGTCTTCTGCTGGCCATTCTGCCGGTGGTAGACGGCCTGGAAGTGACGCTTGAGAACGGCCAACAACAAATGGGACGGCTGGAAGAGGGTGGCCAGTCGCGGGCGTTGCTCGAGTCCTGGTTGGACGGCGTCCGTATCCTGCACCGTCACATGCTCGACGTGCTGTCGCGAGCCGGGGTCGAACCCATCCGGTCTGTGGGCAACGCGTTCGACCCGCATCTACACGTGGCTGCCGGGGTCGACACCCGTGTTAACCTGCCGGCAGGCACTATTTCGGCTGAGGAGCGGCGAGGCTATCTTGTCGGCGACGAGGTGTTGAGGTATGCTGAGGTCATCGTATCGCGACCCTCGTCCAAGCCGGCCGTGGCGCCTGAGCCGGACACGGAGAAGACCAACCAGCCGGTGGCCGAGACGCAGCACGCGTGAACCGGCCGTATGCCCTTCGGAGCGACAAATGACAACGCATAATGCCATCATTGGCATAGATCTAGGTACCACTTTCTCAGCAGTTTCCGTCGTCCGGGAAGGCCAGCCACAGTTGCTGTCTGATGGAAACGAACGACTTATTCCTTCTGTCGTGGGCCTGTCAGAGCAGGGAAAGTGGCTGGTCGGCGCTCCGGCGCGCAATCAATTTGTGTTTGCGCCCGACCGGACTGTGCGCTCCATCAAGCGCAAGATGGGCAGCCCCGAACGGGTCGTCGTGGGCGGCCACGAATTGGCTCCGCAGCAGGTCTCGGCCTTCATTTTGCGCGAGATGAAACGGATTGCCGAAGCAACCCTGGAAGAACCGGTTTCTCAGGCCGTGATCACGGTACCGGCCTACTTCTCGGACGCCCAGCGGCAGGCGACCAAAGACGCCGGTGAGATCGCCGGTCTCGACGTGGTGCGTATCATCAATGAGCCGACCGCCGCCGCCCTGGCTTACGGGCTCGACCGGGCCGAGGACCAAGTGGTGCTGGTTTACGATTTGGGCGGTGGCACCTTCGATGTCTCGCTGGTTGAACTTACGGCCGGGGTGGTTGAAGTGTTGGCCAGTCACGGCGATACGCGCCTGGGTGGGGACGATTTCGACGCCCGCCTGGTCAATCACCTCGTCCAGGTGGTCAAAGAGCAATATGGGATCGACCTGTCCGGCAGCCGCCAGGCCCTGGCCCGGCTGGCCCGCGCAGCCGAACGGGCAAAGATCACGTTGTCGGACCATCCCTTTGCCTGGATCCGGGAACAGTATCTGTTTGAAAAAGATGGCCAGCCCAGGCATCTTGAGTACGAAATATCGCGTGAGTTGTTCGAATCGTTGATCGAAGACCTGCTGCAGCGTACGCTCAACTCGATTGAACAGGTCCTGCGTGATACGAGCCTGGCGCCCAACGACATCAATCGTATTCTTCTGGTAGGTGGTTCGACTAGAATCCCGGCCGTGTGGCGGCTCCTGGCCGAACACACCGGGATCGAGCCGGAGATGGCGGTCAATCCCGATGAAGCGGTCGCCCTGGGCGCCGGCGTCCAGGCTGCGATTTGCGCCGGGGAGTCCATCAATTCGATACTGGTCGACGTCACCCCCTTTTCCCTTGGGGTCGAGGTGGCCACCTTCATTGGCAACAAGGTGGTTCCCGGAATTTACAAGCCGCTGATCCGGCGCAACACCACCATTCCAACGACCAAAGAGGACGTGTTCCAAACCGTTTATCCAAACCAGAACGCAGTCGAAATCCGGATATACCAGGGAGAATCGCCAATTGCCACACAGAATCGGTTATTGGGCAATTTCCTGGTCGATAGTCTCAAACCGGAAGCTGCCGGAAAATTGGCCAAGGTGACGGTTTGTCTGGACATCGACGTCAATGGTATCCTTCGAGTCCAGGCCACCGATCGTCTGTCGGGCCAACAAAGGACGATCACGGTGGCTGCTTCACGGGAGCGTTTGAGTACCGAGGAGATCGGCCAGGCCGCGGCTCAATTGGCAGATCTCGAGGTTGAACGACCTGACAATCCGGCTGTGGCTGAAATTGACTTCTTGTTGGAAAGGGCCGAACAGTTGCTCGACGGAGGCCAACTGGACGCCGACGGGATCGATCGATTGCAGGCGAAAATCGATGAGATCCGCGAGGCCTACAAATCCGAAGACGAAGACCACGCCGATGAGTTGCTGGAAGAGCTCCTTGACTTGCTTTTTGAACTTGAAGCCTGATAACATCCCAATTACACTGGCAGGAGTCCTTGAAATGAAAAAGCGCACCTTCCCGATGATTGGCCGGTTCTTTGCCTGGTTAACCCTTTCCCTGGTCGGCCTATTGCTCCTATCAGTTGTCAGTTGCACCCCGCGGGCCTGGACCCAGGCGACGGCGGAGGCAACCGAGGCCGCCCAACTTACCCCGACGATGAGTGTTGCCAATGGGGTTACGCCGTCTCCTCAAATTGTCACCTATGCAACGCCGGAACCAACGTCGACGCTGCCGGTAGTCGCTCCGACCCCCACGGCGTTGGGCGCCACCGGGACAACGCCGACCGCTGCCGCGTCTGTGCCGGCCCAGGAAGAGGTTGTTTTTCCCAACCGGCCTGAAAACGAAAATCCGTTGACGGGTTTGACCGTCGAAGATCCGGCCGTGCTTCACCGGCGTCCCATCCACGTGCGGGTGGGCAATGACGCCGGCGCGCGTCCCCAGGTCTCCTTGAGCAAGGCTGAAATTGTCTACGAGGAGATTGTTGAGTGGTGGGTGACGCGGTTCACGGCGGTATTTCTCAGCCTTTCGCCGGAGACGGTGGCGCCTATCCGCAGCGCCCGGTTGATCAACACCCAACTGACACAACAATACCAGGCCGCCCTGGCCAATTCCGGCGGCTCCGACGGCGTGCGCTGGGAAATTTCGCAATTGCCGATCGTTAACCTGGACGAATATTTCTGGCCGCAGCCTTATTTCTACCGCGAGAACGAAGGCTGGCAAACGCGACTGGCGTTGAACGTGGAAGCTGCGCGCCAACTGATGAAGACGGAAGACATGGATGCCGACGTGCAGTTGCGCGGATTCACCTTTTCCGATACGCCGGTGGGCGGGCATGCAGCGGAAAGCCTGTACATTCCTTATCCCCAACGGACGAGCACCACAGAATGGCGTTACGATCCGGCCACGGGCAGGTATTTGCGCTGGGTGCTGGGTGAGCCGTTGACGGACGCCGTTGACGGAAGCCAGATATCGGCTGCCAACGTCATCGTCTACTACGCGGACCATCAGAAGACGGACATCGTTGAGGACAGCAATGGGGCCACTTCTATCCGCATCATTGTCAACGGCGAGGGGAAGGCCCAGATATTCCGGGACGGCGTGATGATCGAAGGCAAATGGCGCACCAGCGGCACGCAAACACCCGAATTTGTCTTCGACAACGGCCAGCCGATCCCGCTCAAACGTGGCAATTCGTGGATTGAGGTGGTTCCGCTTGACTACGAGGTTCTGGTGAATGCGACGCCGGAGCCCGAAGCCACTGCCGAATAAACAACGGCTCCGGGCCTTGGTGTAAACCGGACACCCGGAAATGAGTCCTGTTACCGCCGGTCACATCGTGGCCGGCGGTTGTGTTTAGCCCGTGCCGAATTGGCGATCCCCAGCGTCCCCCAGGCCGGGCACGATGAAGCCGATGTCGTTCAAGTGGCTGTCAATCGTGGCAACGTGAATGGGAATATCGGGGTGTGCCGTGTGCAGGGTTCGAATGCCCTCCGGGGCGGCAATGATGCCGACGAACTTGATGCGTTGGGCTCCCCATTTTTTGAGAATTCCCACCGTGGCTGCGGCCGAACCGCCTGTTGCCAACATCGGATCCAGAATGAGGCATACCTGTACTGTTGGGTCCACCGGCAGTTTGTTGTAATATTGCACCGGGCGCAACGTCTTTTCATCACGGTACAGGCCGATATGCCAGACCTCAGAGCCGGGCATCATCTCCCAAACGCCGTCGACCATCCCCAAACCCGCACGCAGAATCGGCACTAATCCAATCTTCTCTTGCAGCGTAGCGCCTTCGGCGACTACGCCAAGCGGTGTTTCAACCGATACCGGTTCCAGGAGCAGATCTTCGGTGGCCTCGTAGGCCAGCAACATGGCAATTTCGCGGATAAGCTCTCGAAACTTCTTCGGTTCTGTCGCTTTGTCGCGCAGTTTGGACAATTTGTGTTGAACCAGGGGATGCGTGGATTTGAAGACATTCTCCATTGGGTGTTTCTCCCTCCCTAGGACCTACAGTTGCCGAAAATGCCTTGAGTGCGTGGGACAGCCAGGCCATTATACCGCCCCGGCGGAAAGTATACAAAAAGCCGGTTGCGGTAGGGTGTGTCTCATATTCTTGGAGATGGCCGTGGAAGCCGGCGGCCGGTTTCTATCTCTGTTTTCACTTCTGGTGGTTAGAGGGCCTTCCAACCACGAGAAATGAAAAATACTACAAAAAATTTTGGAATACACTCGTTGCGGTGAAGCTTGTCGGGGGCGACGTGACCGGCTGCCAAACCTCACACCTGTTTGTTTCCTTTGACAATCGACGGTGAATCAACTAAAATAAGCCGTCGTGTTGGGTTGCCCGGCTGCTTCCTACTCGTCGCGGTCCAGGCGACATCTTTCTGTGTGAAACCCCTTAAGGAGGAATAGATGGCTGCTGTCTATGGGACCGACAAACTGCGCAACGTGGTGCTCTTGGGCCACGGCAGTTCGGGCAAAACTTCGCTGGCGGAAGCGATGCTTTACAACTCCGGTGCCATCAACCGGATGGGCAAGGTGGAAGAAGGGACTACCGTATCGGACCATGATGATGAAGAGATCCGCCGGCATATTTCCCTTAATCTAACGCTTATCCCATGCGAATGGGAGAAGCATAAAATCAACGTTCTCGACACGCCAGGGTACCTGGATTTCGTGGGCGAGGTGATCAGCGCCATACGGGTCGCCGAAGCCGGTATCGTGGTTGTCGATGCCGTTGCGGGAGTCGAGGTGGGTACTGAACTGGCCTGGCAGCATATGGATGCCAGAAACCTGCCGCGTATGGTGTTCATCAACAAGATGGACCGCGATAACGCGAGCTTCGAGCGAACGCTGAACTCGTTGCGCGACAAATTTGAAGGAACTTTCGTTCCTCTCCAATTGCCGGTGGGGGAACAGGCCAGCTTCAAAGGGGCGGTCGACCTGATTGAGATGCAGACTTACCTGGAGGGCAATGACCCGACGGCTGATATTCCCGACTCTTTGGCCGAGCAGATCGAAGACGCCCGCATGGTGATCACCGAGGCGGCTGCGGAGTGCGACGATGAACTGATCGTCAAGTACCTGGACGAAGGCGAACTGACCGACGAGGAGATCGCCCAGGGTTTGAAAACAGGCATTGCCGGTGGGAAGATCATCCCCGTGCTGTGCGGCTCTGCCGCGCACAACAAGGCGATCAAGGCTATCTTGCACACCATCGTGCGTGACCTGCCGTCGCCCGCCGGTGAGTTTGAGGCGTTTGACGTCGTTTCCAAACAGGAAGAAACGCTGGCTGTTGACAGTGGCGGTCCCCTGGTGGCTTTCGCTTTCAAAACCTCGGCCGACCCCTACGTTGGCAAGCTGACCTACTTGCGCGTGTATTCCGGCGTCCTGAAGTCGAACTCCCAGGCGGTCAACGCCCGCACGGATGCTGACGAGCGCATCGGCCAAATTATGGTTTTGCAGGGCAAGGAACAAATGTCCGTCGATGAGATTCGGGCCGGCGACATTGGCGTTCTTTCCAAGTTGGGCGACACGATTACCACCGACACGCTGTGCGGCAAAGGGCATCTGTACACACTGCCGGGCATCGACTTTCCCGAGCCTGTCTTCGCAGTTGCCGTCGCGCCCAAGACCAAGGCCGACTCGGCCAAGCTGGGTCCAAGTTTGACGCGCCTGGTTGAGGAGGATCCCACTCTTCGCTGGCGCAACGAAGCCGGGACGCGCGAGGTCATTCTGGAAGGTATGGGAGATGCGCACATCGACACCGCCATCCGCCGGCTGGACCAGAAATTCGGGTTGGGCGTGAACACCTCCGTGCCCAAGATCCCTTATCGCGAAACGGTGTCCCGAACGGGCAGCGCGGCCTACCGGCACAAGAAACAAACCGGCGGTGCCGGGCAATTTGGCGAAGTCCACATGCGCCTGGAGCCGTTGGCACGCGATACCGGGTTTGAGTTCGGCTGGGAGGTATTTGGTGGCGCCGTCTCATCTTCTTTCCAGCCATCGATCCAAAAGGGAATCCGGCAGGTGCTGGACATCGGTCCCGTGGCCGGCTACCCGGTGGTCGACGTGAAAGCCATCGTCTTCGACGGCAAAGAGCATCCGGTTGATTCAAAAGATATTGCCTTCCAGATCGCCGGTCGTGAAGCCTTCAAGCAGGCGTTCCAGGAAGCCGGGCCGACCTTGCTCGAGCCGATTATGGATTTGACGGTCACCGTGCCCGAAGAGTTTATGGGTGACGTGATGGGCGACATCACCACGCGGCGCGGCCGGGTCCAGGGAACTGATCAGGACCGCGGCAATGCCATCGTTCACGTTGAGGTTCCGCTGGCCGAGATTCAGCGTTATGCCACCGACCTGCGTTCATTTACCCAGGGACGCGGTATTTACACGATGACCTTCTCCCACTACGAGGCCGTGCCGTCCCACCTGCAGGCGGAAATTATCGCTCAGGCAGCCAAGGAACGGGAAGAAGCCGAGTAGCCTAGTACCATCCTATAGACAGAAAAAGCCAGTCTTTGAACAGCAAAAAGCGGGAGCAAATGACTCCCGCTTTTTTTTGTGCCTGGCTCTTATTCAACTGGATGCGAAGCTGCTTAATCTCGCCTTCACTCCACGCTGATGATGACACTGGTACCCGAGTCATCTTTGCTGATGACGATGGAGGCGGTCTGGCCGTCTTTGGTGTAGCTCAAGAAGGCCGTATCTTCCATCACCATGGGATCGCCCTCGCTTTGCCAGCCGTTTTGCGACATTTGGGTCTCGTAGAATTGAGTCGCGTCGGCTACACTGGCATCGACCGTGAAGTAGATGAAATTCTCCATGGCCGACTGGACTGCCGCATCCGGCATGGTGGGAATATCGTCCCGGCCCTGAGTCTGTTGCGTGGCTTCCGCCGGCGGCTCGATGACAATTGGCTGGTTGATGTCGCTCAATTCAAAGTCGAGCCACATCGTACCGCTGTCGAAAGAGGCTATTTCCGTGTTACCGGCCTTCATTTCGAGTTCCATGCTCAGTTTGACGATGTAATTACCGTCGACGGCGACGTATGCCTCGCCGTCGGCGCGACTGACCTCTGTCTGGTCGCTGCCGGCGACCGCGAAGTCGTTCTCATCGAAGGTGTACTTGTAGCAGGTGATCCCGTTGATTTCTTCGGTTCCCGGACTTCGCCGTCCGATGGTGTTGAAACCGGACAGGAAGTCTTGGGGTGTGAAGAAGACCCCACCGGCGAAATCGAAACTGCCGGCCGGTACCTGCATCCAGGAATCGGTTTCGCTCTCGTGGAACCAGGCAGTGTCCCCCACCTGGATGAACGAGGCCGTGCCCGTGCCTCCGGTATCGGCAGCGTCGAAGTTGTCGCTCTCGATGGTCATTTCGTAGGCCGGTGGTTCACGAACGGACGCGTATTGCACGCCCAGGTAGCCCGTTGAAGGCTCGCCGTTCTCGGTACCGTCCCACCTGACGGTCATGTCGCTGCGGTAGCTGTAGAGGTTCTCAAGTCCCGCCAGCGAAAGGTCCAACGGCTCGCCGTCTGCCTGGGTCTCGTCCGTTGCCTCTTGGCCGGCAAGACTCTCTTCTGTGACTTCCGCGGTCGGTTCAACGGCCGGCATTTCGGTCATGGCTTCTGTGGGCGCTTCTTCCACCGCAACCTTGGTCAATTCGGCTTGCACCGTCTTTTCGATTTCCGCCTGATCCGGCAGAGCGGTGGCGATTTTTGTCGCCTGGTCGCTGACTTCTGATTTCAGTTTGCTCAGGCTTCCCAGTGCACCGCAGGCCATCGAAAGCAATGCCAACACGACGACCGAAGCCAGCATAATATGGAATTTTCTCATCGCAACAATCCCTCCTTGAAATAAGCGAGCGCTTGCCAATTCCTTCACATTGGCAAAACAAATACACGTCTAACTACGGGACCGAAAAGGATACTCGGATTCATGGTAACACAGAGAGGTGTCAAATTCAAGCCAAGTCAGCGCTTCCAGGTGTGTGCCATTTTTTTGGTAGAAAACCAACTGAGCCGCCAGCCGGTTTTTATCTTTTTTGTTTTAGTGAGTGGAAGGCCTTCCACTCACTAAAACAAAAAAACTACCTGTTTAGTATATTTTGGGGTGGATAATCTTCCACCCCAAAAATAAGAAATACTGACAAAAAACTTGAGACACACCCGTTTTGCCGGAGTCACCGGATGCGGCGGCGGAGGAAGAAAGCCACGCCCAACAGCAGCACGATCACTGCCGTGGCGGCTGTGACCGCGATGCCGGCCGGCCAGCCGGGCGGGCGGTAGATCATGGTCACCTGGTGCCGGCCGGGCGGGATGGCTACAGCCCGAAAGGCGTAATTGGCGCGCAGGATTGGCGCCGCAAGTCCATCGACGGTGGCTTGCCACCCCGGGTGCCAGACCTCGCTCAATACCAGGTATCCCGGCGCCTCTTGGGGGTTGTCTACCGTCAAGACCAAACGGTTGATCTCATAATCGTCAAAGCCGATCGTTGCCGGGATCGAAGCAGCTGGAGGTGCCTCGGACCGGGCGGCACTTTCCAAAACGACACTGGTGGCCGGGTCGAACGATGGGGCCTGCAGCGCTTCGAAGGCCGCCTCGTGCGATGGTGCCGCGACAACGTCGTACACCATTTGGACCCGCGGCAGTGACCGGCGATTGAGGTAAACGTTGAGGGCCGGGTCTTCGTCGAACACCGGGGCGAACTTCTCCCAGTCCAGCACCACATCCTTGGCGGCGATGACGTACTTGGCATTCAAAAAATCGTACAGCGGCGTCGTGCGGTCGGGGAGACTATCCAGAAAACGTTGGTAGTCGGCCAACGTCAGCGGGTTGACGACCCCGGCCACGTCGAAAATCTGGTTAAGCAGGCTGGTGTCCGGCTGCCACAGGTGCCAGATGCCGGTACGGCTGTCGATACGGTAAAGGTCCACATCCGTCTTCAGGAAGGCGACAATTGCCGGGTGGTCGAAGCCGCGTGTGGGGTCGTCCTGACCGACGTCAACATTGCTGCCCAGGCTGGCCAGGTCGAAGAAAACCAGCGCCAACGCCAAAATACCCAACAGTGTGCCTGACAGCCTATGCCGCTGACGCGCCCACAGCAAGAGGAAACCGGCCAGCAACAAGCCGGCGAAAAAGACCGCTCCATTGGCGGCCGCCGACGCGCGGGCAAAGATAACCGCATCTTTGTCCTGACTGAGAATCACGGCGTAGAAAAACAGGGGCAGCAAAAAGAAAACGATAGCGCCCAACACCCACGGCGCCCAGCGCAACACGCCAGCCAGCAAAGCTTTGTTCTTCTCGTCGTCGCGCATGAGGCGGTGCAGCCCGAAGGCTGCCAGTGCCGCCAGCCCAAAGTCGAAGACGAAAATGTATCGCGCCGGCGCCCTGATGCCGGAAAGCGCAGGAACGGCCTGGTAAAACCAGCCAAAAACAATGGTGTAGCCGCCCAAAGCAATCGCCAGGCTGAGAGCTGTCAGAACGGCCAGAAAGGTGGTCTGGCGGCAACGCCGCTGAAGCAGCGCCAGCCCGGCCAGGAGCAGGGTGAAAACGCCCGCATAACCTACCTCGACGCGGTCCCATACCCCCCAGTGCAAAGCTGGATCGCGACCGAAAAAGCCGGGTATGACCAGGCCGACCAGTTGTGCCGGGGCCAGGGAATACTGGCTGGCCTGCTGGAAGCCCATTTCGGCGCGCGGGGTATATTGGGTCATCTGGTAGCCCGGTAGCAGCACGCAGGCCGCCAGCCCGACGCCGATCGCCAACGTGAGAAAAAGGCTGAGCAGCGGTCTCACGACGGCGCGCCGGTCGCCGGCCGGTTCGGAGCGGCGCTCAAGCAGCCCGGCCACCAGCCAATAACCGGCGTCCACGGTGAGGACGAAAACAACGAAGACCAGGGGTTGAATGTGCCCGGCGGTTGCGCACACGGCCAGAAAAATGCCGGCCCACAGCGCCGGTTCCAGGCGTCGCCGGGCCAGGCTGCGATGGAAAAACAAGACTACGAAGGGCAGCCAGGCTGCCTGGGCGATCAGGTTGAGGTTGCCGAAATGGACGATGAAGAAGTCGGAAAACATGAAGGCCACAGCGCCCAAAAGACTGGGCAGCGTGATCGGCCAGTGATTGTTGTTTTCGGCCGTCCCGGTTTTTTCCAGGAAGGCATATTTGAGACACAGGTACATGCCAACGCCGGCCAGCCAGATGTGAAAGATGGCCATGGCCATGAGTCCGCGGTACGTGACCTCGGGCGACAGCCAGAAGTAGACCAAATTCAAGGGATAGAAGATGGACGATTGGATGTCGGCGGCCAGAGGTGTCCCGGCCCACAAATAAGGATTCCAGAAAGGAATGGTGCCGGCTTTCAGGACCTGGGCGACAAATTTGTAAGTCGGGTAGAGAAAGGAAGCCAGATCACCGCCGCCGGCCGGCATCCATTCTCCGGCAAAGACGACGCGCCAGAAGAACCCTATCGTCAACAGGGCCAAAAGACCCACGGCTGCCAGATCGGTAAGGGCAGTCGTGGGTCGGCGTGGCCTGGCCGCTGGGTTGTTTCCGACCATCAAGTGTTACCTTAGCTTATCTTTGAACACCTGGATCAAGTGGGCTCGCAGGTCGTCTTCGATGGCCGACCCGCGCGGCTGGGCACGCAGGTATTTTTTGAGGTCTTTGCTCAGCATGGCCGGAACGTCACCGGCTTCGGCCGAGCCTGACTCTTGAACGAACAGCTTGGCATCGGGACTGGTAAAGATCACGATTGGTTCAATGGGCGGAATCTCTTCATCCAGCGCTTTGTCGAGGCGTTTCTGCAATTGGCCGGCCAGGGCAATGGCCTCGCGGCTGGGGTTGCCCAGCATCTCCTCGTTGAAGAAGAAAAAGACACGCCGCCAGTTGAAGCTCCTTCGCCAACGCCCGCCTTCTTTGCGGATCTCGCCATCCTGATTCTTGACGGCAAACACGTAAATTGTGCTCGGGGCCAGCAGAATGTGATTGACAGGCCCGGTGTAGTTAAACAAATAGTAGTTGTTGTCGAAGCCAAGTAACGCTTTTTCGAGAGCCTGGTCCGCCCGAGGTTCCTTGACATAACGATTGGCGTTGTAGGCGCTGATGTTGGCCAATACGAAGCCGATGATCAGGGCCGGCACCGACCAGTAGTAGTAGGCCTCGTTGAACGAGGCAACCAGGCCGGCGCCCAGCACGCCCAATCCGAC
>CAZHBM010000060.1:0-13681 GCA_964529945.1 uncultured Anaerolineales bacterium
CAGAGTCGCCCAAATGAAGCGCTGCCTGATGAGGACGTAGGTGAACATGAGCACCAATACCAGGCCGGCGTAGTAGGAGTAACTCACGGGCGCAGGGGCGATGACGATCATGGCCACGATACCCAGGCCGGCTGCGACGCTCAGCAGCACCAAAACCCATTGCATCGAGTCTTTGAAGCGGGGTGAAAAGGAATAGCCGATGCCCAACCCAAGGATGAGGAGGATCACCGCGACCCGAATCGACCACAGGACGATCCGAATCTCGGGCATCAAGATGGCATCCAACACGCCAAAGATGGCGTAGAACAGCACGCCTACCGCCAATGAGACCCGCACCTGGGTCAGAGTCGTGGCATAATAGTCGTCGCGAAACGCCCGCTCCAGGCCTTTGGGAAAGGACAGGGTTAGCGGATCGAGTTGCATTTTGGTCTGGCCGGTCGAGATAGACATAGTCATCACTTGGACGGAGTGCAACTTATACGCGTCGCCGGTCAACAGTGATTTTCGGCTGGCCCCTGCCAAACGGCAATCGGCCGGCCGGTACGTTCACCGTCTCGGAATGGATACGACGAGGCCTTATCCGGCCTGGTCGTCTTCTTCTATTTCCACCATGAAGCCGGGGCCGCGCGAAATCCAGGCGGCGATTACCAGCAGCAGCAACACCTGGTAGAAGCGCGACAAAGTCGACAAAGGGAAAACAGCCCAGGCCAGGTTCTGCATGAACCGGAAAGCCATTGCGGCCATAGTGCTGCGCCGCGTGCGCAGGAAGAGCCAGGTAAACAAGATTGAAGACAGCACCCCGGCCATCAAAAACAACCACGGCGAGGGGCGCAGCAGGTGGTCCACCGTCAGCCGCCGACCGTCTATGAAAAGCAGCGGCAATTGCCAGACCGCCCATAGGGCGCCCAGCACCAGTGCGGCCGCCAGGGGGCGCATCCGGTGAACCAGGCCGTTGAGAGCAAAGCCGCGCCAGCCGATCTCCTGGGACAACGGCCCGTTGATGAACATGTCCAGTAAGAACAGCGGAATGAACCAGGGTTGGCCAAGAAGCTGGCCCAGCACTTGAAAGGCGGCCCAATCACCACCGCTCAGGACGCCCAACAGAATGGCCGCGACGTGCAGCATGGGAAAGGCCAGCACAATCACGGCCAGCGACCGGCCGTCAATACGGCGCGTGTCGATCAAGCGTTGCCAGAAGTCACGTCTCTGGGCCGCCGTCTGGCTGAAAACGACCATCACCACTGCCGCCAATAGCGGGCCGAACCCGGTCAGGGCGCGCAGCAAGGCCGGCAGAGCCGAAGCGCTGACCGGCGCCAACAACGTAGCCGCCAGCCAGCTCCCCCAGCTAACGGTACAGGCGATCAGAAAGAAAGCCAGCACCGGTTGCCGGCGCCAACAACTCAAAATCAGTGACGATGTCTGGCCGTTCTTCAAAACCTTGGCCTTTCGTTTTCCAATCGCTTCAGAATTGGGCCCGGCTGCCTGGCTGGAGGCAAAGCCAGCGGCCGCGCCAAAGGACAGGTTGCGGCCAGGGCTACCTAAATGCTCCCACCAGGCCGGCGGCGAAAAGGTAATAGACCAGAATCCCACCGATCACCATGTACATTGTTTTGTGGACGATGGCGTTCATGTTGCCCGGCTCAAATTTTATGTCAAGCATATTGTCAACCAGGGTGGAGACGAATGAGGCGACGATCAAAATGACGAAGAAGAGGACGACTTTGATTGTTGGCGTCATCGGTCAACTACCTCCGCGATAGAGTGGCCCAAGGTGGAAGGCGATGGAAAGGTTGCCGGCTGCCTCCATCGCTTTGATTGTACCCCGATACGCAGGCAGCGTCAATTGAGTTTGTGGAAAAGATTTAATCTCCCTCACGGCAAGCCTTCACACGACAGCATGGCTTGCACTTAAACGTGCCCACCAAAGTAGGGCAAGCTCACCTCGTGTCCTGCCGAGGGAGGGCCAGGGTGAGGGAGAACGGTGCCAGGCGTTCGGACCCCCGCAATCGGCGGTAACCGCACCCGGGCCGGCAGTGCGTTGACAGGCCGGCGCCAAAATGATAAGATGACGCCATCCAATAGAGACCGAGGGCCAGCGCGCAATGAACCCAGCCCAATTGTTCGCCGAACGAGTGATCGAAAACGTGGAACGGGTCATCATCGGCAAGCGTCCGGTGATTGAGACCACGCTGCTGGCCCTGCTGTGCCAGGGGCACGTGCTGATCGAGGATGTGCCCGGCGTGGGCAAAACGATGTTGGCCCGCGCCATCGCCCGCTCGGTCGGCTGTGTTTTCAACCGCATCCAGTTCACGCCCGACATGCTGCCCTCCGACGTCACGGGCGTGAGCGTCTTCAACCAGCAAAACCGCCAATTTGAGTTTCGTCCCGGCCCGATCTTTGCCCAGATCGTCCTGGCCGACGAGATCAACCGGGCCACACCCAAAACACAAAGCGCCCTATTGGAGGCCATGGAGGAACGCCAGGTCACCGTGGACGGCGTCACCCGCCCGACCGCCCGCCCCTTCCTGGTTCTGGCCACCCAAAACCCGATCGAGTATGAGGGCACCTTCCCGCTGCCGGAGGCCCAGTTGGACCGCTTTTTGCTGCGCATCAGCTTGGGCTACCCATCCAGTGACCAGGAAGCCGCCATCTTGACCTTGCAGCAGTTCGCCCATCCCATCGAGACGTTAGACCAGGTCGTCTCCCTGGAGGAACTGCAGGCGGCCCAAGAAGCCGTCAAGGCGATACACGCCGACGACAAGATACGCGAGTACGTGGTGGCGCTGGTGGAAGCCAGCCGCCACCACCCGGACGTGTACCTGGGGGCCAGCCCGCGCGGTAGCCTGGCCCTCTACAAAACCGCCCAGGCCCAGGCGGCCGTGCACGGCCGGGCCTTCGTCTCACCCGACGACGTCAAGTCGCTGGCCATTGCCACGCTGGCCCACCGGGTGATCATCCATCCGGCGGCGCGGGTCAAGAACCTGGACGCCCGGCAGGTGATCGAGGAATTGCTGGCTTCGGTGCCGGTGCCGGGCAGCCGCGTCCGCCTGTCTTCCGAAAAATGAACCCCCGGCCGCGCAGTTGGATCATTTTTATCTTGTGGTTGGTCGTGCTTGTGTTGGCCCTGGCACTGCCCGGCGACGAGGGCAACCAGCGCGACATCCTCTTCAACCTGACTTATCTGTTCTCCGGCATCCTTTTGCTTGCGTGGGTTTGGGCCTGGTTGAGCCTGCGCAACGTCCGCCTGGTGCGCCGGTTGCGCGCCAACCGCTCGCAGGTGGGCAAGTACGTCGACGAGCGGCTAACCGTCCAGAACCGGGGCACATTGCCTATCCTGTGGCTGGAAGTGCAAGACGATTCGGAGCTGCCCCAACACCGGGCCGGCCGCGTGCTCAACTCTCTGTCCGGCCGGCAGCAACGCAGTTGGCTGGTCAAGACGCCTTGCTTCCGGCGCGGCAGCTTCCGCATCGGCCCCACCAGGTTGGTCTCGGGCGATCCGTTCGGTCTGTTTTCCGGGCGCAAGACCCTGGAGCAGGTGGAACAGGTGGTCGTCTATCCGGCCACCTACCCGCTGTCGGGTTTCGGCCCACAGACCGGCCAGTTGGCCGGCGGAGAGACCCATCGCCGGCGCACGCACCACGTGACGGCCAACGTGGCCGGCGTGCGCGATTACGCCCCCGGCGACAGCTTCAATCGCATCCACTGGCGCAGCACCGCCCGCACGGACCGGCTGATGGTCAAAGAGTTCGAACTGGACCCCGTCTCGGATATCTGGCTCTTCCTGGATATGGAACAGCGCACCCAGGCGGGACGGCTGCGGCTCTCGCTACCCAACGTGGACCTGCCTTCCGTATTGACCCTCAGAGGCGACCGCGAGGAGCAATTCGTGCTCGACCCCAGTACCGAGGAGTACGCCGTCGCCATCACCGCGTCACTGGCACAGCACTTTCTGGCCGGCGACTGGGCGGTGGGGTTGATCACCTACGATCACGGCCAAAGCCGGCAGATGATCCAGGCCGACCGGGGGGAAAGGCAACTCGACCGCTTGTTTTCGACCCTGGCGGTGACCCACGCCCAGGGCAGCGTGCCGCTGACCCAGGTGCTGACCAGCGATACCCAGCACCTGCACCGGGGCACGACCGCCATCGTCGTCACGGCCAACGTGGACCCGGGCTGGGTAGCGGCGCTGTCCTTCCTGACGCTGAGGGGAGTCCGGCCGATGACGGTCCAAATCGACCCGGTCACATTCGGCGCGGTTGCCCTGGACAATCGGGCGGCCGAAAGCATCGTCGCCCGCCTGGCTTCCAGCCACCTGCCGGCTTACCTGGTGCGCAACGGCGATCAGATTTCGGCGGCGCTAAGCCGGCCCTACGCCTGAGTCTGATGCCGGGGGAATACGGAACAGGATAACCGCCGGGCGGCGTTCAGAGCAGCTTGAGCGCGGTCAGTTGAACCGGCGTGCCGTAGACGATCAAGATACCACCCACCTGGAGTTGGGTGTCCGGCGGCGGGCTGAACCGGTAATCGCCCTCGGCCGGCCGCACGGCCACAACCTGCAAGCCGAAACGATGCTCCAATTCCAGTTCGGCCAGCGTCTTGCCGGCCAGAGCCGCCCCTTCCTCTACCTGAAGTTCTTCCATACGCGGTGCCCCCCCCGAAGCGTCAAGCATCTGGTCCAACAGGTTGACCGTAGCCGGGCGGGTAAGCAGCGACTCCAGGCGCTGCCCGCCGATTACGTCGGGCAGGACAACCTGATCGGCCCCCACTCGGGTCAATTTGTCGGCATTCTCCTCCTCAACCAGCCGGGCGACCACCTGCAGCTTGGGATTGAGCGACCGGGCGCTGAGCACCACAAACGCGCTGTCCTTATCGTCGCTCAAAGCCAGGATCAAACCCCGGGCGCGATCCACGCCGGCCAGGCGTAGCGTGCGATCGCGGGTGGCATCGTCGACGACGTAGAGTATTTCGCCCATTTGCTGCAGATCGTCGATGACAGACTGGGACCAGTCGATGACCACGAACGGGACCTGGTCCTTCAACAACTCGGCCACGACCTGCGTGCCGACTCTTCCGGCGCCGCAGACTACCACGTGCCCCTGCAAACGAGAAATTTCCTTATCCATCCTATGTCCTCGTAATATACGCTGCATATCGCCGCCGATAATGAAGGCGGCAGCGGCGGAAACTGCATAGCCGGCAATGCCGACCGATACCAGGCCCAGAAATATGGTGAAGATCTTGCCCGATGGGTCAAGGGGGTGAACCTCGCTGAAGCCGATGGTCGTCATCGTGATGACGGACATGAATAGCCCGTCCAGCAAGGACCAACCCTCCAGGCGATGGTAGCCCAGGGTGCCCAGCAGAATGGCGCCGAAGAAGAGAAGCAGTGCCCGGATGATCCGGTAGCGGGCCAAGACCACCAGCGACATGCTGCTTCTCATCAAGATGAAGACCACGGCCAACAAAACCAACCCGTTGACGATGAGCGGTTCCGGGCGCAGCAGGTATTTGGGTTGGGTGAACAGGCCGGCCAACACAATCCCCACGACCAGCAGGCTGGCCCCACCCAGGCTCCACTGGTTGAGTGGGTTGCGGATGCCGACGCCGTAAAGGGCGGAGACCTGCATCTTGTCGTACAGCTTGGTCAGAAAACGGGTGGTGCGCAAGGTCGTATACAGCGTCGAACCGATCAGCGCGTACATCAAGCCCTGGGCCAACGTGTTGTAGCCGACCAACAGCAACCCCTCTTGCGTCAGCCGCCACGGCTGCACCAGGGCCCAATTCACGACCAGCCCACCCAGAACGGCCAGCCACTCGTGCCCGGCGTGGACGCGAATGGCCCGTAGGGTGAGGCTGCCCACGTCAATCGAAGCCGGCAACAGCGGCCGGCTGTCGGCCACCGTTCGCATCGCCAATTGCCGCAGCAGGGGGCGGATGAGCAGCAAATAGGCGACAATGACGCCGGGCAGCATGCCGTAGAACCACCAGTGCTCCGGCCCAAAAAGCGGATCGAGATCGCCGCGGGCCAGGTTGACCAGCAGGTAAAGGGCGTAAAGACCCACCCCATAAACCAGGCTTGCCAAGGGCCAGGACTTGATGCCGGTCAGCCCCACCAAACGATCGGGTAACGCCTGTGTACCGGGGATCGGCAAGGTTGGACTGCTGTTCAGCCGGCGCGCCAGTCGCCTGGCAAATGCTACTGCGGTCGAGATTGGAGTCATCAGCACCCTATTTTAACCGTTGAAGGACCGGGCCGCTGTGCACCACGGCCGGTTGCGGTGAGTCACAGTAATTGTTGGCGGGACGGCCCCAGTTTACCACCGAAAGGGCGGTCCTTCAAGTGGTGCACTTGGGGAACGGAAGCGGGCCGCCGGGGTACTGTAGGGGCGCCTCGGGAGGCTCCCCAGGTGCTCAATTGGCGGCATCGCGCCACCAATCAACGACGCCACCATCGGAAACAGATAGATCCGCCGCTCCGCCGGGCGCGACGGGGATGGGATTGTCTCTAAGTATACAGCCGGGCGCTTTTTTCTCGGCTTCAGATCAGGTTACAAGAAAGCACAATAGTGGGATTAATTGGAAAAAGGGGCTCGTATGTGCTGGGGAGGGGAATCGATCAGGCTTCACATCCCTTGGTTGAGGTCACTTGGCCAACACTGAAGGCATTGTGGCAATCAATGCACGCAAGACCTCATTCACCGATTCAGGGGTCTTGAAAACCTGGGCAACGTCGGGCTCAAGGACAACAACCAGGCTATCTCTGCCCATCTGCTCCACAAAGCGGTTAGGTCGGGCTTTGTCATAGTTGAATCTGTATTCAGCCATCATGTCGTCTGCTACTTCATCCGGCTGGTCCTTGGAAGTCAGCGTATTCTTCATAATCAATACGTTCCTTTTTGGTAGCCAAACGGGCGCTAATAATACGGACCGAGTCGCCTCGATCAGTGAAAATGACCAACAACAGGCGGCTGTTCAAAGAATGACCAATAATGATCTCCCTTGGTTCATAAACAGAATGCGCCTCATCATCAAAGATCACTGCTAGTGAGTCGCTGAACACTGTTGCGGCTTCTTCAAAACTGACTTGATGTTTCTCAACGTTAGAAGCGGCTTTTTCCATGTCCCAAGTTAAATGGATGCTCATCAGCCACCGTCCCACAACCGGCAATCCTACTACATATTGTAGGCCACAATCCGTCCCCAGTCAATTGGAATCTTCATTTGTCAGAAAAAAGGGAAGCCTCACCGTAATCTGGCAAGGCTTCTGCTTTGCATAACAACATGAGCGACGGGGATGGTACCCGTTGGAGCCCCCAAGAGCGCCGGCGACCAATACCCTGGCGAGCGCAGACATCGCCCGGCACGCTGTAGGGGCGCCTCGGGAGGCACCCCCTACCACTCCCTGGAAACCAGTCACCCCGTGAACTACGTTCGCCACCATCCGGTGCAGATCCATCATTTCCGGCGCGTCCGCGTCAGTCCCGGCATCTCACGAGAGACCCGCCGGAGCGAACAATGCGCTACTTGCTCTCGCCTACCGGTCTGGTAACCACGTATTTCCGGCCGGTGCATGTTGTATCCGGATGCTGAAACAATTACAATGAGATCCGCAGGTTACAGGAGACGAAAGACCGGGTAAAGACACGGATGGAAAGGAGCAGACAGTGACGCAGTGGACGGCAGCCGACATTCCAGATTTGAACGGTTTGGTGACGATTGTGACCGGGGCCAACAGCGGCCTGGGTTACGAGACGACCCTGGCGCTGGCGCGGCACGGGGCAGAGGTGGTGATGGCCTGCCGCAACGTGGACCGGGCGTTGGCTGCGGCCGATTCGATTACAGCCCAGGTACCGGACGCCAGGTTGGTGCTGGAAAAGCTCGACCTGTCCAGCCTGGAGTCGGTACACAGCTTTGCCGGTCGCTTCCGGCAGCGCTACCAACGCCTCGACCGGCTGTTCAACAACGCCGGTCTGATGGCGCCACCGCGGACCGAGACGGCCGACGGCTTCGAACTGCAGTTTGGTGTCAACCACCTGGGCCATTTTGCCCTCACCGGCCGGTTGGTGGACCGGCTGCTATCGACGCCGGCCAGCCGGGTGGTGACGACCTCCAGCAGTGCCGCCTACGCCGGCCGCATAAACTTCGATGACCTGCAAGGGGAGCGACGCTACCGTCGCTATCGCGCCTACAGCCAGAGCAAGCTGGCCAACCTGCTGTTCGCTTTCGAATTGCAGCGCCGGTTGGAGGCGGCCGGCAGCCAGACGCTGAGTATGGCCGCCCATCCCGGCCTGTCATCCACACATTTGCAGGCCAGGACGGCCCGCGCCAGCGGCTCCTGGTGGGAGCGGATCGTCTATCCGCTGATGCACGCCGTACTGTCGCAGAGCCCGGCTGAGGGTGCGCTGCCGCAACTATACGCCGGCACGGCCCCCGATGCGCGCGGCGGCGCCTTCTACGGCCCGCGCTACGCGGGCATCCGTGGGGCGCCGGTTCAGGTCAAGCCGCCGCCGGCCGCCAAGAGTCGCCAGGATGCGGCCCGGCTGTGGCAGGTGTCGGTCGAACTGACCGGCGTCGATTATCGCGCCCTGGGCGGGCCGCCGGACGACAACTGAGTCTCACCCCCAGTGTGAAAGTCCGGTCGCCGGGCGGCCGGGCAGGGAGAGTGCGCTAAACGATGGGAATAGCTGCCGACATTGCCATCATCGTGGTAGCCGGCCTGGTGGGTGGGTTGATCGCCCAACAATTGCGCCAGCCGTTGGTGTTGGGCTACATCCTGGCCGGCGTGGTGGTCGGCCCGTACACCGGCCTGATCACCGTCTCCGAGGTGCAAGACGTCGAGCTGTTAGCCGAGGTCGGCGTGGCCCTGCTGCTCTTCGCCCTGGGGCTGGAGTTCTCGCTCAAGGAGCTGCGCCCGATCCGCAACATCGCCCTGATCGGCACCCCGTTACAATTGCTGCTTTCGGCCGGTCTGGGTCTGGGTATCGGCCGCTGGTTGGGGTTGGGTTGGGTGCCGGCCGTCTGGCTGGGGGCTCTATTGGCCCTGTCGAGCACCATGGTCGTGCTCAAGACCTTGATGGGCCAGGGCCGGCTAGGCACCCTGTCAGGCCGGGTCATGATCGGCATACTGATCGTGCAGGACCTGGCAGTGGTGCCACTGATGATCGTCCTGCCGCAACTCGGCCGTGCGGAAGGCGGGCTGGCGGTCCTGGGCCTGGCGGCGGTCAAGGGCTTTCTGTTCCTGGGCCTGATGGTGCTGGTGGGCACGCGCCTGATCCCGTGGTTGATGCAGCGCATCGCCCGTTGGAACTCGCGCGAGCTGTTCCTGTTGGCCAGCACGGCCCTGGGGCTGGGCATCGGCTATGCCACCTACCTGGTCGGGCTGTCGTTCGCCTTCGGCGCCTTCGTGGCCGGGCTGGTGCTCAGCGAGTCGGACTACGGCCACCAGGCGTTGAGCGACATCATTCCCCTGCGCGACGTGTTCGGTCTGCTTTTCTTCGTCTCGGTCGGCATGTTGCTCGATCCGGGTTACCTGTTGACCAACCTGGGCACGGTATTGCTGGTGGTGCTGTTGGTGGTGGTCGGGAAGGGACTGATCCTGCTTGGCATCACCCGCTTGTTTGGTTATGTCAATATGGCACCACTAGCGGTGGCGCTGGGATTGTTCCAGGTGGGCGAGTTCTCCTTCGTGCTGGCGCGTGTCGGCCTGAGCAACCACTCCATCGACAAGTCGCTATATTCGCTGGTGCTGACCACGGCAGTGTTCACCATGCTGCTGACGCCTTTCGTCTCCGGCCTGGCCGAGCCGCTCTACCGCTGGTTCAGCCGCTGGCGCAAAGCGGTGCCGCTGCAAACCATTCAATTGCCGGTGGCCGATCTGATCAACCACGTGGTCATCGCCGGCGGCGGTCGGGTGGGCGAGCACGTGGCACGCGTGCTGCAGCGGTTGAACAAAGACTTCGTCATCCTGGAGCTGGACGGGCGGCGGGTGGAACAGCTCAAAGAGGCCGGCCTGCCGGTCATTTACGGTGATGCCAGCCAGGCAGTGATTTTGGAGGCGGCGGCCGTTGAGCGCGCCGACCTGGTGTTGGTTACGGTGCCGTCAATTGCCGTCGCCCAGGCGGTGGTGGAGGAGGTGCGCCGGCACAACGCCACCATACACATCGTGGCCCGCGCCGAAGGCGTGGCCCAAATGACGGCCCTATACCAGCGTGGCGTGTACGAAGTGGTCCAACCCGAGTTCGAGGCCGGTCTGGAGATCACTCGCCAGGCGTTGCTGCACCTGCAGGTGCCGGCGACCGAAATCCAGGGTTACACCGACCGGATACGGCGCGAGCTGTATGCCCCGCTGTATGCCAGCCACGAGGATTACGCCGGCCTGGCCGAGTTGCAGGAGGCCAGCCGGCTGCTGAGTTTCGAGTGGGTGACGCTGGACAACGACAGCCCACTGACGGCCTGCACGTTGGAGACCTGTTCGGTGCGCAACCGGACCGGCGTTTCGGTGGTAGCAGTGCTGCGCGACGGCCTGCTGACGGCCAACCCGCCGGCTGATTTCGTGTTTACCGGCGGCGACCGGGTTGCAGTGATCGGCGAGCCGCCCCAGTTGGCGGACTTCCGCAGGCTGGCCGCCGGCCAGTCGCAGGCCGGCTGAGTAACGACGGCAGCTCACACCAGCCGCGAACCGACCTCTCCGGCCCAGGCGCGGATGGTCTCCCAGTCGCGCCAATCCCCCTCGCGCAAGGCGCCGGTGTCGTCTTTGGCGGCCATCTTGCGCAGCAAAAAGCCCAACCGGCTGTGATCCACCTTGCCGGCAAAGGTGCCGACGGTGACCGGCTCGGGTAGTTCGGCCAACAGCGGGGCCAGCATTCCCAGCGTTCTCTCGCGCTTGTCGTCCACCTCGTCGCGCATCTGAATGCCCAATGAGAACAGCGCCAGCGGCCGCGTTTTGAGATCGGTGCTATGGCGCCGGGCGAAGCGCAGGCTGGGTTTGATCGGTTTGCCCATACGGATGGCCGTACCCAAAACCACGGCCCGGTAGGGAGCGACCGTTTTCACCTCATTGACCGGCAGCAGGTCGACTTCGGCGCCCTGGCCGGTCAGCTCGCCGGCGATGGCCTGGGCCACCTCGGCGGTTGAGCCGCACTTGCTGGCGTAGGTTACCAGAACTTTGTCTGTCATTTGCCCCTCCTCGGCAGACACTCAGCCTGTAAAACGCGACGACCGGGCGGTTGGGAAACCACGCCCGAAAAAATAACGGGGGTGCTAGATTACCCCCGTTATTTTGCCACGTCTTATCCACCGGCCCAAGGCGAAAGAGCCGGCGCAGGTCAGCGCCCGCGGGCCGGCCCTTTTGCTCAACCGCCCCGTGGCCGGTTGTTGCCCGATCCAAGCACCGATAGGTCGCAGATGCCATCCCCGTCGCGGTCGACGTATTGGTGGCAACGGCCGGGATAGGGATCGTTGACAAAACCTTTGCGGCAGGCTACGCCTAACACGGCCGGCGTAGCCGTCGGCAACGGCGTCGGTGACGGTTCCACCGTCAGTCTCTCGACGGCCGGTTCGGTCGTCGGGGACGGCTGGGCCGTCTCAACAGTCGCCATGGGCGACGGCGTTGGCTCAAGCACTTCAGGCACGACTGCCGCTTGTGCATCGGACTCAACTGCTGTTGGGTCCTGCGACGGCGTCGCCGGGTCGGACTGGGCGGCCGCCGGCTGAGACTTGCGCTCGGCCAGGGCACCGCCCACGGCGAATGCCAGGCAGGCGGTCAGGATGGTCGAGCCGCCATAAGCCAGGAAAGCCCGCCGGCTCAACGACCGGCCTGATCCGCACTCGGACGCGCAGGCTGCCGCCACCTTGCGCTGCGGGCGCTTGACCAACGATTTGGTCATACAAACCAGCCAACGCCAGTGCAGTACCAGGTGAGCGGCCACGCCGGCGACCATCAGAAAGCCGCTCCAGGTGTGCCAACTGCTCCAGATGCGGAAACTCAAGCCCAGCGGGTGGCTGGCCGAGATGGGAAGATACAATATCAGGCCACTGAGACCGCAGACCACAAAGCCGGCGGCGATGACCAGGTCGATCCAATAGTTAAGTCTGGTTTTACTCATATACACTTTCCTTTCTCTATGCGGCCAATAACGTCTTCAGTGTACACGATGCAGATGGAGGAGTTGTGTAGAAACTTTGAAGAGGGCGTGAATTTTGGTCGCTTGCCCGGTGATGGGACCGGGCCACGGCCTGGCTTCCGGGCCCTCTCTCAGGAACCTTCTCGTATCGTGGTCTCTTGGCATGTGGAAGGCTCTTCACACACCCAAAAAGTGACGGACCCAGACGCCGGCATACGTCGACCCCCACCAGGAAAATGTGACGCGTCCGGACCGGGTAGCCGGTTGTCGGCGCCGGCCAATCGTGAGATAATGGGGGTAATAAAAGGGAGGTGTACCATGATCAACAAACTGACGCACGTGATCGTGATGGTCAACGACCAGGATGAAGCGCTGGCATTCTACACCGAGAAGCTGGGATTCGTGAAGCGGATGGATGCAGCCGGCGAAGGCTTTCGCTGGCTGGAGGTGGCGCCGCCCGACGAGACGTCGGCATCCATCGTGCTCACCCTGGCCAGCACCGACGAAGAGAAGGCCCACGTGGGCAATCAGACCGGCGGCCGCTACTCGCTGTTTGTGGTCACCACCGACGATTGCCGGGCGGAGTACGCGGCGCTCAAAGCCAACGGGGTCGAGGTGATCGGCGAGCCAATGGACAACCCGTGGGGGCTGGGGGTTCAGTTCAAGGACCTGTATGGCAACCAGTTCGAAATGGTGCAGCCCTCAGGCTGGTAAGCCGGCCGCCTATTCCGCCAACAGGTCGTGCAGGGTCTGGGCCAGGCGGTGCAGGCTGGGCGGCTTGTTGACCCAACAACTTACGTGACCCGCGCCCTCAGTCGTCCAGCGACCGCCGGCAGGATGGCCACTCAAGACCATCACTTTGAGGCCGGGCGCTTCACGGCGCAACGCGTCCACCAGTTCGGCACCATCCATGCCGGGCATTGCCACGTCGGTGATCACCAGGTGCACCGGCTGCTGCGTGCGTAGGACGTCCAACGCTTCCTCGGCACTGTCCAGGCTCAAGACACGATAGTTGAGTTTGCCCAGCATGGCTGTCACCACGGCACGCACCACCACATCGTCATCCACCAGCATGATGGTCTCCCCGTTTCCCAGCGGTGACGGCCAGGCCGGTAGCGAGTAGGCACCGTCGTCCGGTTGACGGGCAGGTGGTTCAACCGTACTGTAAGTTGTGCCACCGAGGCCGGTGGATTTCACCGGCGATGGATACAGGCGATCCACCGGTTCATCGGACGAGGCCGCCGACGCCAGCACCATCCCGCCGCAGCCGGCGCAGACAAAAACACCCCACACCCGCGCGGGCGTACTCCCGCATCGGGCGGGAGACGAGAGACTGACCCGGTCGAGCCGGGGCTCCTCCAGGTCACAGTGCGGGCAGCGCGCCAATCTCAACTCTGGTTCCAACCTGACGGTCATTTCCATCGGCCCACCTCTTCTGTAAGCTAGACGTCCAACCTAAATGCTCCCACACAACCATTGTAGCAGAAAAAACAGGCCGTAACATTTCAGTTTCATTTCAATTTCGATGGTAATTTTCCGAAAATTGGGAAAAAACTTTT
>CAZHBM010000061.1:0-13520 GCA_964529945.1 uncultured Anaerolineales bacterium
GGCCGGTGCCACCTTTGGGTGCACAAAAGACGATCGTGCGCCCGCCTGCCGGCACGCTTTGGTCCTGGTCTGCCGCCGGTGCGCGCCGGGAAACCAGAACCTGCTGCAGGGTATTGATCAGCTCCTCGCCCTGCGGCGGCTTGGTGACAAAACTTCGCGCGCCGGCCAGCACCGCCTGACGTGCCTGGGCAATGGCCCCGGCCTCGACCAAAGCGACGATAACCGCACTTGGCACACGTACGCTTAGATCCCGAATTAGCGAGATGGCACTGGCGTGCCCCAGCGAATCATCCACGAGGATGACGTGCGGTAACACATCCTGAACCCGGCTAAGCACCAATTGCGGTTGGGAAACCCAGAATATGCGTTGACTACCCTTCCAGTTTTGTAGAGCCTGAGCGACCTGATCTCGTATCTCTTCCTGGGCACTGACAACGAGCGCTCGCAATGTTTGTCCCGAAAGGTACTCCGCCACTGCAACCACCTTTCTTTGGCGTGAAGTAGAAGAAATGTCCTGGCGAAAACCTGAAATCAGATGGTTGTTACCGTTGGTCAGCGTCCGACGTCGGTGGGGATGCGGTAGCGGTAAATCATGTAATCCACGTCAACTGGGTCGGTTTCAAACGGCTGTTCGACGCCCGGTGCGCGTAGCACGATGTCTACCTGCCCACCGGCATCCTTGGCATATTTGAGCAGCAGCGCATCCTGTGGACTAACCGTGAACAAAATCGCTTCAGGACCCGTGTTTTGACGGGCTGTACGCACGGCCGTGGTGCCTACGGCGCCCTCCTCTGTGGTGGCTGACGGCGTGTTGGACACAATGGCAGCCACGGTGACATTCTGTAGTAGATTGAAAGTCGCCTGTTCATCTTCCTGACCGGTGGGCGACACGACGGCTTCCGTCGTGCCTGTCTCTGTCTGCGATGTAAGGCTTTCAATGCCTCGGTTGACCGGGAAATCAAGGGAGAAGAGCAGGTCGACACGGTCACCGGGCTTCAACATATGAATCTGGCTCATCAAATCCTCGACCGGGAAGGCCATCAAGACCTCATCCTCAGCCACAACCAGCGCCATGCGCCCATCGGCGCTGGTTACATTGGGGTCCAACAACCGTTGTCGCAAAACCACTTCCCCGGGATAAAGCTCGACGAGTGTGATCCTGTCGGTGGCTTGGTCAATGTCCCGCAGTGCTCCCTCCGGCACCGACTCGACCGGCAGTTTGCGCAACTGAAGCATCTCCGGACTCAGCTGTGAACGGACCGCTATGGCCTCAGTCGCGACTACAACTTCGACCTGAGGACCGGTAGTAGTCTCGCTTGTGCGCAGGGTGGAAGCCCTCTCAACAGTAATGAAGGCGACAGCTCCGGCCAATATGGCTACGATTAGCCCTGCCGTCAGCCAAATGCATCCGCGTAAACGTCCCATAAGTCAGTCCTATTCGACGTACATGGTTGCTACAGTATGGAGTGGTATTACGCCCTCACCACCAACCGCTTCTACAATGGGACCGGTGATCAGGCTGTAATCGTAAACAACGTCTACCTGCACTGTCTGGTCGTCCGGGCGGCTAACGGTGATCTGCATTGAATCTTGGATGAGGTCCGAGACCTTGGCCAGGGTGGCTGCCTCGATGCCTGCCGTGTCGCCGGGATGGATGATGCCATAACGGGCTCCCTCTCGAGCCGCGTTGGCGACGCTGACGTAGGAAAAAACAGCCAGCCCAAACTCCATGATGCCCAACAATAATAACAGCAGGAGAGGTAGTACCATCGCAAATTCAATTAGATCTTGACCGGCTTCCCGACGATGTTGTGCAGGATTCAAGTCCCGTGCCCCTCTTTTTTCGCGTATCGGGCTTCCACGTTACCGCAATGGACGCCTAAGGCTGCTAGGTAGTGAAATATCAAGCCCCCGGCGTACTCGCATACAAACTAGGAAGAGAACCCTGCGAATAACGGGTTTGCGTCACTCGCAGGGTTCGCGGTGTGACTACACCGATGCTCAGCATGGATTGTGTATGGATGACCGACAATCCGTGGACGTGCCTGCAACCCATGCGACCTGTGACAAGGGTAATCGATGGCTATCCCTACGGGAAAGAAATACCCAGTGAGGTTCCAATGTCAATGAAGACGTCTCTGATACCTTGTCCAAGCGGGGTGAGGGCGACGACAACGATCAGTGCGATCAGGGCAATCAACAGTGCGTACTCAATCAGGTCCTGTCCTTCTTCCCGAAAGATCCGGGTGCGCAACCAGAGATAAAACTGTGAAAACCACATGATTCTTTCCCTCCTAACCGTTCGATAGTCTTTTGGGTGCAAACATCTGCTGGTACGCTGGTAGATCGGAACGACCTTGGGCGTATCGAACGCCTGCTAGAGGCCTTGTGACCATTGCCAATGACCATTAATTAGCAGTTGCTTGCGAGCAATAAATCTGTCGTGTTTGGGAGAAACTTGAGTGAGTTACGATGTGCCCTCTAGCTGTGTAATGGCATAAAGATGGGGTCGGAGTGATTGCCTAAGTGAGGTAGAGGTGTATGTTTGAGGGCACGTCGGGCCGCCAAGATCGTGAGGCCAAGTGTGATCGCGACCCTAACTGGAGAAGCCTATCCTTGTAGTGGTCACCCCCTTTCCTGACTGGCTATGCTGTCGACAAACGTTGCTGTGACCGATAATCTCTGGTGGAACAAAATAGGCTAACGCAATTATAGCAGATATAGCATTCAAAAACAAGGGGATAGTAGTACTACATTCCGCCTATTTATTTGATAAGCGTAGCAGTCTGCGTCTCATTCTGGATGTGTTTGACACCCTATTGGCTTGAGATTAAGATATTTGGGCATAACTTTGGGCGGAAAAATATAGCTTTCCTGAATACATTTAGTGGCGGGATGTGGAAAGAGACTGAGACCGCATGGCGCAAAAGATACGGCTTGATCACTTGCTGGTTCAGCGGGGCCTGGCGGAGAGCACCAGCCGTGCGCAAGCGCTTATTCTTGCCTGGCAGGTCAAGGTGGATGGACAGATTCTAACGAAGCCTGGTACCCGCATCCTGTCGAATGCCGCCATTGAGGTCGATAGAGGATTGCCGTTTGTCAGTCGTGGGGGACTGAAACTGGCAGCCGCGCTGGACGCTTTCCAGGTATCGGTCACCGGCAAGACCTGCGCCGACGTTGGGGCCTCTACCGGTGGCTTCACAGACTGCCTTTTGCAGCGGGGTGCGGCCAGAGTGTATGCGATTGACGTCGGGTACGGGCAACTGGCGTGGAAGCTGCGCCAGCATGAGCGCGTGGTAAATATGGAGCGTACCAATGCCCGTTATGTGGAGAGACTGCCCGAATCCGTCGACTTGGTGACGATGGACGCCTCTTTCATCTCATTGAATCGGCTGTTTCCTGCAGTTGTCGGCTGGCTGGCACCCAATGCGTGTGTGATCCCGCTGGTGAAGCCCCAGTTTGAGGCCGGTCGACAGCTGGTAGGTAAAGGCGGCGTCGTCAGAGATGCGGCGGTACATTGGCAAGTTCTGGAGCGCGTATCAGAGCAGGCGACCGAACACGGGCTACATGTCTGGGACCTGATAAGGTCGCCCATCACCGGACCGGCAGGCAACATTGAGTTCTTGCTGCTCCTGAAGCAAGCGTCTCCGCCAAAATCCTTTGATCTGGCAATCGCGATAAAGAAGAGCCTTCTTGTTGAGGAGGTGGAGACAGGTGACAAAAATGCAGATCTGCCTTCAACTGGGTAGTAACACGTAATGGGTTCTGGTAGATAATGCTGGCATGTTCATCCGTAATGGCTCTCTTGAGGTTGGCGGTTGCCTAATTTATCATGAGAGCGGTGGTTAGGTAGGTATACAATGGGTAAAGAAGAAATACGCACCAATACGCAACAACTTCGACACCGTGTGGCCTACATGGAAAGGATCGCGGAGATCAGCCGGGACCTCAATTCCACGTTAAGCCTCGAACCGCTGCTGCAGCGGATTGTCGCCGGTGCGAAGGAGCTTACCGAGGCCGAAGCCTGTAGCATCATTTTGTTGGACAAGAATTCGCAGCAGCTACGCTTTGCCCAATCGACCAACTTGGAAGAGGCGCGCAAACTAAAGTCGTTGACGATTCCGAGCAGTAGCATTGCCGGACACGTCGTACGGACGGGCGAGCTGATACGCGTTCAAGACACCAAGGGTGATGAGCGCTGGAGCCCTGACGTTGATAGGGCTCTGCGCTTTGACACGCGATCTATGATTGCCCTACCGATGGGGGCCCAAGGCGCCGTGATCGGCGTTATGGAGCTCATCAACAAAACAAACGGCGAAGAATTTAGTGAGGATGACGTCAACATTGCCGCAACGCTGGCGGCCAATGCGGCGGTGGCCATTGAGAATGCGCGACTGATGGGTGCGCTACAATTGGCGTACGACAACCTGTCGGAATTGGATAACCTCAAGAACGATTTTGTCAGTATCGCCTCCCACGAGTTGCGCACGCCATTGTCGGTGATTCTTACATATTCTTCTATGCTGGAGGAACAACTCGAAGGAGACCAACGGCGGCAAATCCAACTCGTGCTTGATAATGCAATCAAGCTGCGATCAATCACGGATGACCTCATTAATCTTCGTCACGTGGACACTGGACAGGCCAGCATTGAAACTGAACGGTTTGACGTCCATACGTTGGTTCAGGAAGTATTGTCGGAATTTAACCAGATCATGAAGGCTAAGGCCCAACGGGTTTTCCATACGTTACCTCCGTCAGCGGTTGAATTGGAGGCAGACAGGCGGAAAGTTCGGCTTGTGCTGGCAAATTTGTTTTCCAATGCTGTCAAATTTACACCGCGGGAAGGTCGCATCCACCTGGCGGTTACATACAAGAACGACGAAGTCTGGTTTTCAGTTTCCGACACCGGTGTTGGCGTTGATAACAGTGAACAAGAGCGCATTTTCGAGCGCTTTTACCAGGTAGAAGGTAGCCTTGATCGTGCCCACGAAGGTTTGGGTCTGGGTTTGTCGACTGCAAAAAGTATGGTTGAATTGCACGGCGGGCGTATTTGGGTAGAGAGCGTTCCTGGACAAGGAAGCTGTTTCACCTTTACCGTACCGCAAAGCCATCAAGCAGATAGTTGACAATTGTTCTCTGCGGCCTGGTAGCGGGTGCTTGGGGCCAGAGATTAATGGACGCAGTCGTCCAGGAGAGAGTTGTGTCCAATCGTCTGAGGAAAGAGGCCAGTGCGTACTTGCGCCAACATATGGATAATCCGGTCGACTGGTATCCATGGTGCCAGGAAGCATTTCAGCGGGCACGGGCGGAGGACAAACCCATTTTCCTGAGTATCGGCTATTCGGCCTGCCACTGGTGTCACGTAATGGCTCACGAGTCGTTTGAAGATGTTGCGACGGCAGCGTATATGAATGAACATTTTGTTAATATCAAGGTGGACCGCGAAGAGCGGCCTGATTTAGATGCCATTTACATGGAGGCTGTTGTTGCTATGACCGGGCGCGGTGGCTGGCCGATGTCGGTCTTCCTCACCCCAACGCAAGAGCCATTTTACGGCGGGACATACTTTCCCCTGGTTGAATGGCAGGGGATGCCTTCCTTCATGCAGGTATTGGCATCGGTCGCGCGTGCCTATCGTGAGCAGAGAGGTCAGATCGAACAAGTGCAGGCGCAGGTCATGGCGCGCCTGGTACGTTCCACGCCTTTCAAGGAACAAGCGGCACAGTTGGATTCAAGTGCCCTCCGCGAAGCATTCCAGAATCTATGGTCTCAATTTGATAATGAATACGGCGGTTTTGGAAGTGCCCCCTAATTTCCCCAACCGCTTGTCCTGGAGTTTTTGATGAGTTACCATCTCCTAACAGGGGATGACAGGGCTCTGCAAATGGTGGATCTTACCCTTTCGCGAATGGCGGCGGGTGGAATCTACGATCAATTGGGGGGTGGCTTTCATCGCTACGCCACGGATGATGAGTGGTTGGTACCGCACTTTGAGAAGATGCTGTATGATAATGCATTGCTGGTACGCGTCTACTTGCACGCTTGGCAGTTGACACGGCAACCTCTTTATCGACGAGTCGTAGAAGAGACCCTCTCTTACCTGTCTCGAGAATTGTCGGCTCCAACAGGGGGCTTCTATTCGGCACAAGACGCCGACAGTGAGGGCCAGGAAGGCAAGTACTACCTGTGGGGTCAGGCTGAGGTACAAGCCGTCTTGGGCGAGGACGTTGGCGCCCTGGTCTCCGGCTGTTATGGGATCGGAACGGACGGAGACCATGATGGTGCAGACATTCTTCACGTGACCTGTGATTGGTTGGAAAGAGCCGAGCAGATAGGCTGGGATAAAATCACTCTGCGCCAGACGCTGGATTCTGCGCGTGCGGCTTTGTTGCATCGACGGGAGCAGCGCGCGGCGCCCGACCTGGACGTCAACGTGATTACGGCCTGGAACGGGTTGGCCGTGTCGGCGTTTGCCGAGGCGGGCAGAGTCTTGAAGCGCGCCGACTGGATAAAAATTGCCCAAGAGACTGCCCGGTTCCTACTGGACCACGTGCGCAATCACGGCCGATTACTTCGTTCGTGGCACGCCAAAAGTGACGCCAGGCACAATGCGTACCTTGAAGATTATGCATTTTTGGCCGATGGACTTCTGACGCTCTATGAGTCAACATTTGAAGTGCAGTGGTTTGAGGCTGCACAGGGCCTCGTGTCAACGGTCTCGAGCTTATTCGAAGATCCTGCAGGCGGGTTTTTCGACACCAGCGACGATCACGAAAGGCTAATTGTGCGTCCGAAACAGCTGCAGGACACGGTCATCCCATCTGGAAATTCGTCCATGGTGTCCGTGTTGCAGCGAATGGCGGCTTATGGAGGCTCAGTGGACGATGTGACTGTGGCCGTCGGGTTCTCACGCCAGTCGAGACAAATGTTAGCGAGCATTCAATCCCTGGCAGCCAAGCAGCCGCGTGGTTTTGGCCACTGGTTGAGCGGAATGGCTTTTGAGCTAGCCTCTCCTGTCGAAATCGCATTGATTGGTGAAAGGCAAAGCTCGGCCATGAAGCGGATGCTGGCTGTTGTTTTCGAAAACTATCGCCCGTTTCAAGTTGTGGCCGCTGCCGTCCCCAGGGGCGGTGCTGATAAGATTATGCCTTTGTTGCACAATCGTCCGCAATTGGACGGGCTTGATACCGCTTATGTGTGTCGCAATTCTGTTTGCCAGGAACCATTAACGGATGCAGATGTCCTATTGGCGCGGCTAGAAACGGACGTTTATCTGGATCGCGGAGAAACTGACGATGAAGGTTAGGTTTTGGGGGACTCGCGGGTCAATTCCCGCCCCCGGTCGCAGCACATTACGATATGGTGGCAATACGTCCTGCCTGGAAGTACGCACTGCCGACGATGACCTGATTATTGTCGATTGCGGCACAGGCTTGCGCGAGTTGGGCAACCAGCTTCTGAAGCAGGATGGGCCAGTACACGCCGATATCCTGCTCAGCCACACCCACTGGGATCATACCCAAGGTTTTGCCTTTTTCCGGCCATTGGCTCGAAAAGACACGCTGTTGACCATTCATTCGGCTTCTGGAGTTGATCGCCGACTTTCTGACATTCTGTCTCAGCAGATGGACTACCTCAACTTCCCCGTGACCTTGGAGGAACAGCGGGCGACCCTTGACTTCCACGATATCGGCGAGGAGACATTTAATATTGGCGATTTACGTGTCCAGACCCAGTTCCTCAACCATACAGTTCTGACAGTGGGCTTTCGCATGACATTGGGTGGCGTTTCGGTGGTCTACGTTCCAGACCACGAACCGTTCTCGCCCGTGTTGTTCCGGTCGGGCGTTGCCGTTCCTTCACCGGTGGATGTTGTGCATGCTGGAGATCGAAAGCACATCGACTTCTTGCACGATGCGGACCTGGTGATCCACGATGCCCAATACACGGCGAAGGAATATGAGCGGACCAAAAACTGGGGGCACAGTCCCAGCGACTATGCCGTGGACGTATGTATTGCGGCCAACGTCAAACAGTTGGCTCTGTTTCATCACGATCCGGATCACGACGATGCTTTCGTGGATCAAATGGAAAGTGATGCCCGGCATCGCGCGAAGTCTCAAGGATCGCGGCTCGATGTCCTCGCGGCTGCAGAAGGAATGGAAATTGATCTGGCCGAAGGCACCGAAACGCAACCCGGTCAGGCTGCCGAACCGGTGGCCGTGCATCGGCCTCAACAGCCGTGCATCCTGGTGGCCGATGACGAACCGGGCATGGTACAGTTTGTCAGAGCGGTCTTGCTCAAAGACGGGTACGAGATACTGACTGCGTATGATGGCCGCGAAGCCATGGAAATTACCCGGCGTGAACGCCCAGACCTGATTTTGCTGGATGTCATGATGCCAGTTATGGATGGGTATGCAGTTCTCAAGGAGTTGCGTTCCACGCCCGAGTTGGCGGATATTCCCGTGATAATGTTTACGGCCAAGGTCGGTGAGGAAGATATGGTGCGCAGTTTTGAAGGTGGCGTGACCGATTTCATCAGCAAACCGGCTGCGCCATCGGTGCTGCGTTCGCGAGTCAGTAGAGGTTTACTAAGCCGCGAACGGAATGGGTGAGTCTGATGGCTCTGCAAATCGGGATTGTTGGGCTGCCCAATGCCGGCAAGAGTACGCTATTCAATGCGCTCACACAGGCCAACGCAGGGGTGGCCAACTATCCGTTTACTACCATCGACCCACATATTGGTATGGCGGCGGTACCAGATCATCGGCTCGATAGCATTGCCGGACTGATCGAGCCGGAGAAGGTCGTGCCGGCTTCCGTTCGGTTTGTTGATATTGCGGGTTTGGTGCGTGGTGCGCATCAAGGTGAGGGTTTGGGCAATCAGTTCCTGGCCAACATTCGGGAAGTGGATGCCATTGCGACTGTCTTGCGCTGCTTCACCGATGCTGATATCCCCCATATCTCCGAGACGATGGATCCGCTGGAAGACTTAGCAGTTCTCGATTTGGAGCTCTGCCTGGCCGACTTGGTGACGGTGGAACGGCGCATAGAACGGACTCAGTCAGCTGCCAAGAGCCGCCCGAAGGAATACCACTGGGAATTGGAGATGTTGGATGCTTTGAGATCCCATTTGTCTGCCGGTCGACCGGCGTCCATTTTCCCCGGCGGCTACCTTACTTGTTTGGACAGCCAAGCGCTGAGTGCCGAACTGGGGCAGAAACGTGCCTTGCTGGCGGAGCTTTTCTTGCTGACCGATAAGCCACGATTGTTGGTAGCCAACGTGGGTGAGGACGACTTGCCTGGCGGCGGTCACCTGGCAGGGCAGGTGCTTCGTGAGGCGGAACGGGAAGGGCAACTGGCAGTTGTGCTCTGCGCCGAATGTGAAGCGGCATTGGCTGAATGGCCGGCGGAGGAAGGGGCGGCATACCGTGCTGAACTGGGATTAACCGAGGCGGGTGTTAACAGATTGATCCGAACCGGATATCAACTGCTCGACCTGATCACTTTTATCACGGTGACGGGGGGTGAGGTTGTTCGGGCCTGGAGTCTCAAACGCGGCTTGACGGTGTGGCACGCGGCAGGAGAAATTCATACTGATATGCAACGTGGCTTCATTCGCGCAGATGTTATCGACTGGCAGGAATTGGCGAGTCTTGGTTCAATGGCCCAGGCCCGAGATGCGGGTAGACTCCGTTCGGAAGGTCGCGATTACGTGATCCAAGATGGCGATGTGATTCACATCCATTTTTCCAATTGAGCCTGGAGACTTCCCCCTAGAAGTGGCACAACTATTTGCCTCTTGCGAATCCCTCAGTTTGCACGAACCGGCCGGATGTAATATACTTGGCTGTCGTATTTTGACGATCTTTCTGTTCCTGGCTTCGACCAGGAGCAAGCCCAAAGAAAGGAGGCACAACGCATGAACGAGTACGAATTGGGGGTCATTCTGCACCCAGACCTTGAAGAAGCTGACGTCACCCCGGCCGTCGAGACAATCAGTGGCTACGTCGAGAGTAATGGCGGCAAGGTGACGTCTGTCAATGTTTGGGGACGGCGATCTTTGGCCTACCCGATTGGCAAGCAGACGCAGGGGACGTACGTCTTTCTCAACACGCAAATAGCACCCTCAGCGTTGAAGGAAATTGACCGTAATTTGAAGTTGGACGAAAAAGTCTTGCGCTTCTTGATGGTTCATCTTGAAGGCAAGGCTTAAGCTTGTATTGTTCGGTATGGGACTCGGACGGTTGAGTGTGTGTTAGAGAGAAGGGCTGGGTAAAAAATGGCGCGCGGACTTAATAAGGTGATGATCATTGGAAATCTGGGCCGCGATCCAGAGTTGCGTTATACCCCCGGTGGCAAACCTGTGACTTCGTTTAGCCTGGCTTCCAGTCGCACGTGGGTGTCTTCGGACGGAGACAGGCGGGAAGAAACAGAGTGGTTTAATGTCGTGGCCTGGGGGGGATTGGCGGAGATTTGCAATCAGCACCTTGTCAAGGGCCAGCAGGTGTACGTGGAAGGCAGACTCCAGACGCGCGGATGGGAAGACGATAATGGGCAAAGACATTTCCGAACGGAAGTGGTTGCCAACGAAATGATTATTCTCGGAACCCGCCTTGCCCAAGCAAATTGCGTAAATGACAATCAAGATGATGCTGATCAGCAATTTGATTCTGAGACAGACAACAGCCTCTGAGTTCGTTTCTGTATTAACGACAAATCGACATCAGAACCGGTAAGGGGAGTGCCGTTCTATTGGACTTTACAGACGACAGATGGAACGGTGCCTGCGTCCTGCTGGGATACCCAAAAGCGGAGAGATGGGAAGTCTCTCCACAGTTGGGATTGCTATTTGGGAGGTACCAATGAGTGATAAAGACGATAACATTCTCAACGAAGATGAAGATGTAGACGATGTGAATGACGAGGAATTGGATGTGGACGAGGATACTTCTTCCGACGAAGATGAGCAGAAGGAAGGAGTAGAAACTCGCCACGAGCGCCATAGGCAGGACGACCGCCGACAGGATGACCACAGGCAGGACGACTGGAGGCAACGCCGATCTCCTGGTGGACGGTCCTATTCACAGTCGGGACCACGCCGTGGCGGACCGGGAGCATTTCGCCGTCGTCGCTCTGTTTGCCAATTCTGTGTGGACAAAGTCAAATATATCGATTACAAAGATTTGGGTACATTGCGCGAATACATAGATGACTATGGCAAGATCAAACCTGGTCGCAAGACCGGTACTTGTGCACGGCATCAGCGGAGAGTGGCCTTGGCTGTAAAGCGGGCGCGTCACCTGGCATTACTTCCGTTCACTTCGACTCGATTCCATCGAGGCGAGTAACCTGATCGGTGGTTTCTGGATGGCAGGCTCCCTTGGCCGGCAAATCGATCAGGAAAACGAACCCGCGATGGGGTCTCCGGTCAACATGTTGACCGGAGACCCCATCGCCAATATGTGGGACAGGCAAAGGACTATCGTTCAGATTGCCGTCTGACAGACTTGGTTGTTGCCAGCCTGCGTGTTGCGCACATCCAACTTAGAAAGGGTAGTGATGGCTAAACGACCCCAGAAAAAATCCGAGAAAGAGCTGTCGCGGAAACAAATAGCGATATCGCGACGGGAAAGAGAACAGCACACGAGGCTTTACATTGGATTGGCGATCCTAGGTGCCGTGATGCTTGTGGTGGTCCTGGTTGGCGTTTATGACCAAGTCATTGCGCAACCCGGGCAACCCGTTGCTGTTGTGAACGGAACCAAGATTCCGTTAAACGAATATCAAGATCGCGTGCGCTATGAACGCTATACGTTGGATCAGTTATTGAACAATATTCAATACCAGTTGAATATTATTGATCCAGCCGATCAAAACAATGCTTTCATCCTCCAGTACTACCAACAGATTGCCACCCAGATTTCTCAACAGCGTGCCAATGTGGACAGCGGTACACTGAATGACATGATCGATGACGTGCTCGTTCAGCAGAAAGCGGCTGAATTGGGTTTGAGTGTTACCGATCAAGAGCTTAACGAGGCGATCGCCGATCAGATGGCCGGGCGGCAAGGGGCCGTCACCCAGCCACAGGCAACGACCATTGCCCAGACTGTGGTGGCAGCAACGGCTACTGCGGAAATGTGGACGCCGACATCGACACCCAGGCCCGCGATCGCTGCAGCCAGCGTGTTGACCGCCACTGCGACCCCGGCGCCAGCCTTGACTGAATCGGCAGAACAACCTACGGCAGTACCTACGCCGACCCGCCAGATACTGACAGAAGAGGAAACTAATCAAGCCTACCAATCCTATCTGAACAGTCTCAAGGAGGCCACCGGCGTCACCGAGGCACAATACCGGGAAATTGTACAGGCCGGCCTTCTGCGGGAAAAGGTGGCCAAGTGGTTTGCGGACCAGGTGCCCACTGAAGCGGAACAGGTCGATTTGAGCCGCATTCTGGCTCAATCGGAGGCAGGAGCGCAGACAGCAATGGACCTGCTTGCTGCCGGCGACAGTTTCAACATTGTCGCGACCGAGGTGTCATCTGATACACGCACTGCCGAGGAGGGTGGTGAACTGGGATGGTACCTGCGTGACGAATTGGCCAACACGTATGGGGAAGAGATTGCCAACACCGCCTTCTCAATAGACGTCGGGACCTATAGCCAGCCGATTTCAACGACGATTGGCTATCAAATCATGAAGGTTAACGAGCGTGCCACTCATCCGCTCAATCAGCGCCAGTTGCAGGCGGAACAGAGGCAGGTATTCCTGGACTGGTTGGAAGAGGCCCGTGCCGGTGAAGGTGTGCAGATACTATGGACGCCCGATATGGCACCGCCTGACCCAACTCTCGACGCAGCCCGCCAATCGCTGCCGACCACTACGCAGTAAGGCGGACTTCGTCGCTTGGTGTCGCTGTGAGAAGAAGAGCGTAGTAGAAATCGCAAGCCTCCCTATGGCAAATGGGGAGGCTTTTTTTAATCCTGAAGCCAGTTCTGCTGTCATTGCCTGGCGGAGACTGAGAACTAGTGTGTCTGCCGCCTGACGTCGATTACGTTTGGAAGCCTACTGATACGCAGCAATATCCTATCAAGTTGCTCCACGTCCGTGATTTGCAGGGTGAAAGTCATAGTGGCAACATTCTTTTTGGCGTGGGTCGCTGCTGTGGCGGCGCTCAGATTGATGCCTTCCGATGCGACCAGAGACGTGATGTCACGCATAAGTCCGGGCCGGTCAAATGCCTGGACTACGAAGTGTACCGGATACGTTTCGACGCTATCCTCTCCCCATTGGACCTCAATCAGCCGTTCGGATTCATTTATGCTGAGGATATTTGGACAATCGCGGCGGTGGATCGTGACTCCGCGCCCACGGGTCACGTAGCCAATCACCGGATCCCCGGGCAGTGGATTGCAGCAGCGGGCCACATGGGTGAGCAGGTTACCCACTCCCAGCACTCTGGCGTTAGTAGCCGTGCGGGCGGGCGGTGCTTTGACTTCCAGCGGCAA
>CAZHBM010000062.1:0-10826 GCA_964529945.1 uncultured Anaerolineales bacterium
GCTGGTCCAGATGGCCATCAAGGTCGAAAACATGCGCAACTACACCTACAAAGTGGCCTGGATGATGGACAACGACATTCCGGTGCGTTTGGAACACGCCATGCTCAAGTACTACGTCTCGCGAGCCTCTCAGGAAGTCATTGATGACGCGATGCAGATCTTTGGTGGTATGGGCATCATGATGGATCACCGCATCCAGCGCTTGTGGCGCAACAACCGCATCATGCGCATTGGCGGTGGCACCGATGAGATCATGATCAACATCGCTGGCCCACAGCTTCTGGCGTTATACAAATAGATTCTGCATTAACGGCACTTTCGATTTAAACCCTGTAGAGTTAAGGAGGCAATAAGGAAAATGGCAAAGAGTAGCGACGTTCCGAAATTTGGACCACTTTCAGGACTCAAGGTTCTGAGTACAGGCTCTGTGGTGGCCGAACCATTCGCCGCCATGCTCATGGCTGAATTTGGCGCTGACGTGATCCACGCCGAGAGCGCCAAGGTGCCCGACGTCACCCACCTCGTCAAGTATGCCTGGAGCCAGGAGCACCGAAACGAACGCTTGATGTCGGTCGATATTCCCTCTGTCGAGGGCCGAGAGATCTTCTTCAAACTGATCAAGTGGGCCGACATCTTTCTGGAGTCATCCAAAGGCGGCACCTACGAAAAATGGGGGCTGTCGGACGATGTGCTATGGGAACACAATCCCAAACTGGTGATCGTGCACGTATCCGGTTTTGGGCAAGAGGGTGTCGAGAAGTACGTCGAGCGCGCCTCTTACGACGCCATCGGCCAGGCGTTCGGCGGCTTCATGTTTGTGAATGGTATGCCGGCACCTAACCCGCCTATGCGGGCCAATCCGTATACCTGTGACTACGTGACTGCCTTGTTTGCCTGTTCATCGGCGTTGGCAGCCTACATCAATGCTCAGAAGACGGGCAAGGGCGACAGCATCGACATCGCTCAGTTTGAGATGATGATGAAGATTCAGTTGCACTACCCGATGACCTATCTCAATGACGGGCGGCAGTTGACCCGCAACGGCAACGCCGACCCGATATTCGCCGGTTACAGTGCCTACCAGTGCAAGGACGGCAACTATGTCTTCTTGGGCGTCGTCGGCGGCGGCCCTATGAAACGGGCTATCCCCGTGTTGGGGCTCAGCGGTGATCCCGACTTCCCGGATGGGATTCAGTTGACTACCCACAGCAGCCCGGCCGGTGAGAAGCTGGAAAAAGCCATCCAGGATTTCTGTGATGCTCACGATGCTATGGAAGTCGACGCCATCATGATGGAGAATGGCGTCCCGTGCAGCATCGTTATGGATCACGGAATGGCGGCCGAGAACGAACACTATAAGGCCCGCGAAGTGTTCGTCGAATGGGAGGACCCGGAGCACGGGAAGGTCAAAGGCGTTGGTATTGTGCCCAAGTTCAAGAACAATCCAGGCAAGATATGGCGTGGCGCCGGTCTGTATGGACAGGACAACGACGACATTCTGGAAGACCTGGGCTACAGTGCCGACCAGATCAAGGAGCTGTACGACAAAAAGGTGGTTCGCAAGGATAAGCGCTGCAAAGCCTGACCTTGCACACCGTGTTGAATTTGGCAGTTCTGGTGTGCCCCGGTTTGCTCCTGTCCTCCGTTTTTGCCTCGCCGGGGCACACCCTGCACCTGTACGCCGTCTTTGAGCAACCTGTCTTTTGGCAACGATGCCGCTAGGAGGGTGATTCGGTGGCTTACGAATATGAAACATTGAAAGTAGTGGTAGAGGACGGCGTGGCGGTTGTCTCGCTGAACCGTCCGGAAAAACTCAATCCGCTCAGCTGGAAGATGCTGGGCGAGTTGGGTGAGGCTTTTGAAGAGTTGCGCGTGGACGATGCCGTCAAGGTTGTGGTGCTTACCGGTGAGGGCAAGGCGTTCTCGGCCGGAGGGGATATCAATGACATGTTGGGCGGCGGCTTGAGACTGGACTACGTGCAGGGCCGGGGCCTGGGCCGGACGATCCTGGCCATCCAGGGGATCGAGAAGCCTGTCGTTTGTGCGCTGAATGGGATCGCTGCCGGTGGCGGCGCCGGCGTGGCGCTGGCGTGCGATTTTATCTATGCCTCCGAGAGCGCCAAGTTCTCGGAAATATACACCAAGATTGGTATGGTGCCCGATTGTGGCAACCTGTGGCTGTTGCCGCGTATCGTCGGACCGGCCAAGGCCAAAGAGTTGTGTCTTACGGCTGAGATCATCGATGCCCAAGAGATGTACCGGTTGGGTATCGTGCAGAAGTTGTTCCCGCCGGAAGAGCTGATGCCGGGCGTGATGGCCTTCGCCAAACAGTTGGCCCAGGGGCCGCTACTGGCCTACAAGCTGATCAAGACGTTCATCGACCGCGGCTGGGGAATGTCTCTGGAGCAGTTCTACGATCTGGAGGCGCTGGCGCTGGAAATTGTGATGCAGAGTGAGGATTTTGAGGAAGGCATGAAGGCCTTCATGGAGAAACGCAGACCGAACTTCAAGGGCAAATAACGTTTGATGTTTAGGGAATGATAATACTGCCGTCCGGGGCGGATCCATGACAGCCGCTCCGGACGGCTGGCTGCCAATAGGCGGTCGTGAAAAGACGACGGCCGGGTTGTGGCCGTTGCGAACAATAAGGGGAGGACTTATGAATATCGTCGTATGTTACAAGGTAACGCCGGACGCGGAAGACATTGAAACCAAGGCGGACCGCAGTATTTCGGTCGAGCGAGCTGAATGGAATATTGGCGAATACGATTTGAAGGCGGTTGAGGCCGGTGTACAGTTGGTGGAAGCCAATGAAGGTGAAGTGTCCGCCTTGAGCGTCGGCCCGGCCCGGATTGCCGATTCGAAGGCCAAGAAGGACATCCTGTCACGCGGACCGGACAATCTTTACCTGGTGGCCGATGACGCGCTGGCCGGAGCCGACACCCGGGAGACCGCCTGGGTGCTGACTCAGGCGATAGGCAAACGGGGAGACTATGATCTGGTCATTTGTGGCGAAGGCTCGGCTGACCTGTATTTCCAGCAGGTGGGGCTGCAGTTAGGCGAAATGTTGGGCGTGCCGACCATCAACTCGGTTAGCAAGATAGAGGTCGAGGACGGCAAGTTGCTGGTTGAACGCAGCCTGGAACATGAGGTGCAGGTGCTCGAAGTGCCTATGCCAGCCGTGCTTTCGGTCACGACCGATATCAATCAGCCGCGACTGCCGAGTATGCGCGAAATTCTGAAAGCCGGCAAGAAACCGGCTACCCAATGGGCGTTGAATGACGTGGTATCGGAAGAAGCCCCGCATGGCGTCGAGGTATTGAGCACCCTGGCGCCGCCGGAAGTAGACCGGAAGCGGATTTTGATCACAGACGATCCGGACAAGGCGGCGCATACGTTGGTCGGCTATCTGAGCAAAGAAGGGGTACTCTAGGAGGGACGACATGAGCGATATTTGGGTATTCTCCGAGCGAAAAGAACTACTGGCCGAGTTGATCAACGGCGCACGCGAGCTGGCGACTGAGGCCGGCGGCCAGGTGGTGGCATTGGTATTAGGTCCGCGTGGCGCTAACGATGATGCACTGGCCCAAGGCGCCGACAAGGTGCTGTGGCTGGGTGAGCCTGGTGACAATATGGTGGAAGACTACGTGGCCACCATCGCTGGCTTGGTGGAGTCGCGTGAGCCGGCATTGCTCCTGGTAGGGGCCACCAAGCAGGGCAAGGCGGTAGCCGGCCGGCTGGCGGCCGATCTGAAAACGAGCGTTATTACCGACGCTAAGTGGCTTCAATGGGAAGACGGCGCCATCAAAGGCCAGCATCTGATCTTTGGCGGCGGTGCAGTGCAGGTTGAGAAGTCGGCGGTCAAGGTGACGTTGGCCACGGTTGGCGCCGGTATTTTCGAACCGGGCGGCGGCGGCGGTCAAGGAGAGGTCGAAGAGGTTGCTTTCGTGGAACCGGCCTGGCGCTTGAAACTGCGCGAAGTGAAACCCAAGCCGCCCAGCTCGGTCAACCTGGCGGTGGCTAAACGCGTCGTGTGTGCCGGACTGGGCATCAAGCAGAAAGAAGATCTCAAACTGGTGGAGGATCTGGCGCGGGTGTTGGAGGGTGAAGTCGCGTGCACCCGGCCACTGGCCGAGGGGTTGGATTGGCTGCCGCGTGAGCGCTACATCGGTGTGTCCGGCGCTGTGATCAAAGCCGACCTGTATATCGGTGTGGGCGTGTCGGGACAGGTACAGCATACCGTTGGCATAACCGATACGCGGATCGTGGTTGGCATCAACAAAGATGAAAAGGCACCAATCTTTGAACAGGCCGACTATGGCATTGTCGGGGACCTATACAAAGTAGTGCCGGCCTTGACCGAGGCTTTGAAGAATCGTTAACCGGTGCGGCCGTGCGACAAGGGTCTGGGAGCGGTTTCGCACCGGCGAAGCCGCCCCAGGGTCACGGCTGAGGCCAAGAAACGACTAGTGGAATGGGTGGAGGTAAGCATGGACGAAGAGAAGTTTGATGCGATTATCATCGGCGCCGGCCTGGCGGGAAGCGCGGCTGCCTACAAGCTGGCGAAGGCCGGCTTAGAGGTAGTGCTGATCGAGCGCGGCGATTACCCGGGAAGTAAGAACTTGAGTGGTGGTGTTTTGTACGGCCGGGTGTTGCATGACTTAATACCCAAATATTGGGAAGATGCTCCGGTAGAGCGGTATATCAACAGCCAGGTGATCACATTTCTGACGGAAACGGATAGCTTCAGCATTGACTTCAAGACGCAGGCGTTTGCCGAGCCACCGTACAACGGCTTCACGGTGCTACGTGCCAAATTCGACCGCTGGCTGGGAGAGAAAGCTGAAGAAGCCGGTGCGATGCTGGTGCCCGGCATTCGGGTGGACGACCTGATGCAAGAAGACGGGCGAGTCGTTGGCGTGGTTGCCGGCGACGAGCAGATGCGCGCCGACGTGGTGATCGCCGCCGACGGGGCCAACTCCTTTATGGCCCAGAAGGCCGGCCTGCGCGGCAGAATTCCGACTCATGAAACAGCCGTCGGCGTCAAGGAACTGATTGAGTTGCCGCGTCAGGTCATCGAGGATCGTTTCGGACTGACGGGCGACGAAGGCAAAGCCTTCGCCATCGTGGGCTTCGCCACACGAGGGGTGTCCGGCGGTGGCTTCCTGTATACCAACCGCGAAAGCGTCTCGGTAGGGGTGGTGACCCTGGTGGGCGATTTGATCCAGGCCAAGATGAAACCGGCTGAACTGATTGAAGACTTTCTGGCACACCCGACCATCGCCCCGCTGGTGAAGGACGGCAAGTTGTTGGAATACGGGGCTCACCTGGTCCCCGAAGGGGGCTTGGCAGGCATGTCTAAGCTCTTTGGCGACGGCATCCTGGTTGTGGGCGATGCCGCCGGGTTCACGGTCAACAACGGCTTGCTGGTGCGGGGGATGGATTTCGCCATCGGCAGCGGCGTTGCGGCCGCCGACGCGGTGCTGGCGGCCAAGGAAGCCGGCGATTTCAGCGCGACCGGGCTATCGACCTACGAACAGCTTCTAAGGCAATCCTTTGTGTTGCAGGATATGCAGACCTATGCCGGCGCGCCGCATTTTATGGAGAACAAGCGCCTTTATACGGACTATCCCGAGCTGACGGTTCAGCTCATGAAAGACCTGTACCGGTTGGACGGTGAACCGAAAAAACATGTCTTGCCGGTGATGTTGCAGGGGGTGAAAAAGGTAGGCATATCGCCTATTAATATGGGCCTGGACGGGTTGAAGGGAGTGCGGACGCTATGAACCGGATGAGCGTGGCCGACAAACTGAACGTGAATAAGTTCGAACTTGATGAAGGGCATCCGCACATCGAGGTGGACAACGCGAAATGCCAGCAGCTGTGTCACGACCGGATGTGCCTGCGCGTCTGCCCGGCGGAAGTATACAAAGAACAGGAAGATGGCACCATTCTGGCTGACTACGCAGCCTGTTTGGAATGCGGTACTTGCCAGGTTGCCTGTCCGCACGAGGCGTTGAAGTGGGAATACCCGCGCGGTGGATTCGGTATTATCTACCGCTACGGATGAGTCTGAAGTGCTGGGGGAGAATGCTGCCCCCGATGTAGCAAGACTTCTTGTCAGTCGTACAGTGATTGCCCAGATTGACGCATCTGCAAAAAGGAGCGAAAGCTATGGACTTCCGCAAAACCGAGGAGCAGGAGCTTCTCATTAAGAGCCTGACGGAACTCCTGGAGAGAGAGGTTCCGGAGAGCTACCAGCAAGAAATCGACGAGAAACATGAGTTTCCTTACAAGGCGTGGAAGGTGTTGGCCGACAACGACTTCCTGGGGTTGGGCATCCCTGAGGAGTATGGCGGAACACCCTGTGACGTGCTGACCCTGGCACTGGTCTGCGAAACGATGGGTAAGTATGCCTATGACCTGGCTACCGTCTTCGGCCTGGGCGTCATCACCATTCGGGACATCGCCCAATTCGGGTCCGAAGAGCAGAAGAAAAAGGTGCTGGGCACTTTCGTCAAGGGCGGGCTGCCGGCGGCATTGGGAATCAGCGAGCCGCAGGCCGGCTCAGATGCCTCCTCACTCAAGACGACGGCTGTGTTGGACGGCGACGAATGGATTATCAACGGGCAGAAGATCTATTGCACTATGTCCAACATCGCTGACTACATCTTGCTGATGGCGCGCGATCCCGAAGTGGAGAACCCATACAAGGGCATGCATATGCTGCTGCTGCCGACGGATGCACCCGGTGTGCGCATCAATCCGCTAAGCAAGATGGCTTGGTGGAGCATTCCGACTTGCGAGGTGTTCCTGGACGACGTGCGCCTGCCCAAGGATGCCTTGATCGGCAAGCCGCACAATGGCTGGATGCAGTTGATGGCCAACTTTGAGATCGAGCGCGTGGCGTTGGGGGCTGCCGGGGTCGGATCGGCCGAAGCCGCTTTTGAGGACGCGGCGCGGTTTGCCAACCAGCGGGTGCAATTTGGGCGACCCATCGGCAAGTTCCAGTTGATCCAGGAAAAACTGGTCCAGATGGCCATTAAGATCGAGAATATGCAGAACTACACTTACAAAGTGGCCTGGATGATGGACAATGATATCCCGGTGCGCCTGGAACACGCGATGCTCAAGCTGTACGTGGCCCAGTCCGTCTGCCAGGTGGTGGACGACGCCATGCAGATTATGGGTGGCATGGGCATCATGATGGATCACCGAATACAACGGCTGTGGCGCGGCAACCGGATTATGCGTATTGGCGGCGGCACCGACGAGATCATGATCAATATCGCCGGACCGCAACTTCTGAAGAAATATGAGTAGTTCGTTGTAGCCCACATCACTCTCACCGACTACTTCCCTGATCCGGTGGGCACCTGCCATCTTGCACCTCCCCTTGGCGGGTGTCCACCGAGTCGTTTCAGACGGCTGCGGAGGGAGGAGTTTTTGCGCGCGCAAATTCGACTCACCGGCCGGCCTGGGTTATAATTATTTCCATATTTGTATGGGGCCTTGACGATGCGGTCCGATAGGAGACTATGAAGCGGGGCGTGTGTCCTTTGATTGGACTGCGCCTCTTGCATTTGGTTGCAGGGAGATTGCCTGGCAGTGGTGCACTTTCGGTTCGCCAGATGCTGACGGGTAGGCGAGTGTGAAGGAGAGATTGATGAAAGAAGTGTCTATGGACAAGATATTCAATCCCAAGAGCGTGCTGGTGGTGGGCGTTTCGGAGAAACCCAACAATTTGGGTAGAGCCATTTCTACCAACCTGATGAGGTACAACTATCAGGGGGATCTTTACCTCATTGGCCGCAATCCGGGACAGTTGGAAGGCCATAAAATTGTCTCATCGTTCGACGAATTGCCCGACAATATCGATTTGGCCGTCCTGTTGACGCCGGCGCAGACGATCCTGGACTACCTGGAGGAATGCGGGCGCAAAGGCATCCATCACGCCATTGTGGAAAGCGCCGGGTTCGGCGAGCTCTCGGATGAAGGGCGGGAACTGGAACAGCAAATGTTGCAGGTGGCGCGTAAATGGGATATGCGCCTGGTCGGTCCTAACTGTGTCGGCGTTATCAGTACCGAAAGTGGGCTGAATTCGGTCTTCGTCAACATGGAGCGCGACGAAGTCCGCCCGGGATCCATTTCGGCGTTGTCTCAAAGTGGTGGCATTATTCTTACCTATGCTGATCTGTTGGGGGCTGTTGGACTGGGGCTCAATAAGGCGGTTAGCGTTGGCAACAAGATTGATCTAAAAGAGGCCGATTACCTGACCTATTTCTTGCAGGACGATTCGACCACGCTGGTTCACTGTTACCTGGAGAGCGTGGTGACCGGTCGCGATTTGTTGGCAGCGGCCGGCGAAGGGCGCAAGCCGATTGTCATCTACAAGTCAAACACCAGCCAGGCCAGCGCCCAGATCGCGCAGTCGCACACGGCCGCCCTGGCGAACGATGACCGGATTGTGGATGCGGCTTTCAGGCAGTTTGGTATTACGCGGGCGCACACTTTTCGTGACATGGTCCTCTATTCCAAGGGCTTTGCCATGCCGCCGGTCAAGGGCAACCGGTTGGCGGTGCTGTCGCGCTCTGGCGGACACGCCATCGTTTCGACCGATCTGGCGAACCAATATGGGTTTGAATTGCCGCCTTATCCGCAACAGGTGCTGGATCGGGCCAAGGAGTTCTTGCGGGCCGACGTGATCAACCTTATGAATCCCCTGGATTTGGGCGGCGTTTTCGATTTTGATGCCTACCCTGCCGTCATTAAAGCCAGCCTGGAAGAGATGAAGCCCGACGGCGTGATATTGATCTTCAACTACCGTCGGCAGAGCTATGAAAAAGCGCGCCAGATTGCCGAGGAGTTGAAGGCATTGAGTTTGGCGTACGAGACTCCGATTGCCATGGTGTATTTCGCCGAATCGGATGAGGTGGTTGCCGTGGAGCGTGACCTGGCGTACCCCATTTTTGTTGAGGTGGCGGACGCGATGGAGGCTCTGGCAGCGTCGCGCGATAGCTACATCCGCAGACAGGAACTGCGGACGGTGGATTGGCCCGACGTATCCCCCGAAATCACCCTGCCTTCCGAGGCCCACCAACGAGCCCGGCAGATTGTGGCGGAGGTCGGTGAGCGCCAGATGCAGGCCCACGAAGCTTTTGAGTTGTGTGAAGCCTACGGTATCCCGGCCGCACCGTGGGCGCTGGCCGAGAATGAACAAGCGGTGAGCGAAATGGCCCGGGAAGTGGGATATCCGCTGGCGCTCAAAGTGGTCTCACCGGATATCCTGCATAAATCGGATGCCGGCGGCGTGATGCTCGATATCAAAGATGCCGCCCAACTGAAGGAAGCGGTATCCGAGATGATGAGCAAATTGAAGGCAAGCCATCCCAAGGCAGAGATTACCGGCTTCCTATTGCAGAAGATGATCGAAGGCGGCCGGGAGGTCATCCTGGGCAGCACACGTGACCGGTCTTTCGGGCCAACCGTTGTATTTGGACTGGGCGGCATCTACGTCGAGGTGTTTGATGACGCCGCCATTCGAGTGGCACCGATCACGCGTGCCGATGCGGCGGCAATGATCGAGGAACCGCGCGGGAGCAAATTGCTTGCTGGTGTGCGCGGTGAGGCGCCGGCCGATAAAGAGGCCATCAAGGACTGCCTGCTGAAACTATCACAGATGGTGATGGATAATCCCGAAATCGTCGAGGTGGACATCAACCCGCTGGTGGTATTTGAACACGAAGCGCTGGCTGTGGATGCCCGGGTATTGTTGCGGCCGCACGGGGATTAGCCGGTCAACACCTGCCAAAAATGAAACAGCCACCATGTTCGTGGGGTGGCTGTTTTTGATTCCGCCAGATGACAACTAAACGCGACGATTCCAGGCGTCATTAGCGTATTGTCTCTCACGCAATTCGGCCGTCAATTGCGCCTCTCGGGGCGACAATTCGCCGGCTTCCAGATTCAAGTTGAGCGCTTCAGCGAAGCCTGCCGCCAGGGCCTGAGCCGCCTCCTCAAAGGAGACCGGCCGGCCAAGTGCCTGTTCAAGCGTGCAGGCATGTTCCTTGAGCGTCAAGGATGCTTGTTGGGACCCGGCTGCTCCCAGCGCGCCGCGCGAGGTGCGCAGGCAGGCGAAAATCCGATCCAGATCGCCGTACAGCGGCAAGGTGCCGTGCTGCAACACGCCCTGGCGCCGGCGTACCTGGGCGCTGCCGATCAACTTCTTACCGGCTACGGTGATCTCGTAGTTGGAGGGTGTATCGAAGCACGCCGCCCCCTGGTGCGGATTGAAGCCTTTCTTGTCCTGCGCCTGGAAGACGTCGGCTCCCAGCGCGCGCAGGCCACTCAGCAGGCCCTGACTGAGCCGGCGGTAGGACTCGATGATGCCGCCGGCGACTCTTGGCTCTGTCTCTGGCACGATAACGCTGTAAGTCAGCTCATCACAATGTAGAATGGCGCGACCACCGGTAGGGCGGCGTACCCACGTATAACCGAGCTTCTGGCACGCCTCCTCGTCCACGTCTGAGCTGCGCTGGCTGTAGCCCAGGGAGAGGCACGGTGGCTCCCACTGGTAGAACCGTAAGGTCGGCTTGCCCACCCCCTCGGCCAAAGCATATAGTATGGCTTCGTCGACCGCCATGTTCGAGGCCCCATCCATTGGAGGGGTGATTAGTAACCGCCAGGTATCAAAATTGTATTCAGTCTCGTGTGTCATAATATTTAGTTATACCACATTCAGCACTTTTTCTGGAATTCGGGGCATTCAGAGAGTGTGGCCCATTTTCTTAGTAGAAAACCAGGTGGGTGGGCCCGCAGCCGTTTTT
>CAZHBM010000062.1:10926-13442 GCA_964529945.1 uncultured Anaerolineales bacterium
CAGCAGGCAAAAGGACCTGCTGGTAGGGCACACGCAATGGCTAGATTTGCCACTGCCCCTTCTTGATCACCGGCGTGCCGTCCAGTATCAGGTCGACCTCCGGCTGCACGAAGTCTTCGTGCAGGTCGGCCTCGACCCTGCCGCCCATATGCAGGTTATCACCAATGGCGATGTGGACGGTACCCTTGATCTTTTCGGCCTCGAGTACGTTGTCCGGCTTGCGGGCGTTGGGGTTGGTGCCGATACCCAATTCGGCCAGATTCCGCCGGGCGACAGCCGCCGGGTCGTTGCTCTCCAATGCCAGGAAGCGGCGAAAATCGTCGCCAACACTGCCGCCGCCGGTGATGGAAATCACGCGACCGGCCTCAAATTGAAAAACCATATCTTCCATCAGGTGGGGAAACCAGCCGGCCGGGGCGACCAGGCGACCGTGTCCACTACCCTCGAGAGGCACCGCGAAAGCTTCGCCGGCGGGAAGATTGCCCCACTTGCCGGACGAGTCGTAGAGGCCGGTGTCGGTCTTGCCCGGGCGGCCTTCCAGGCTGAACCGCAGATCGGTCCCGGATGGTGCGAGTACCTGAACCTGATGGGCAGCAGTAAGCCGGTCGGCGAATTTCTGGCAATCGGCGGCCACCTGCCGGTAGTCGACGGCCATGGGACCGTCTGGGGCCAACATGCCGGCCTCAAACTCGGGCATCGACGCCAGGCGGGCGCCGCCGGCGGTGACGCCTGCGCGGGCGTTGGTGTGCGACAGGGAGTAGGTGGTCAGAGCAATGACCACGTCAGCCTGGCGCATCTGCCGGGCGACCTTTTCCTCCGGCTCGGCGCCGTGGCTGCCGGTATTGGCAAAGGGCAAGAACTCCGTAGGGTTGTCCGGGAAGCACCGGCGGGTTATGTCGGCCACCTGGCGGGCAAGGGCGCTTCGAGTAACCATAGCCGCCAATTGGACCAGAGTCTTCTCCTGCCAGTCTATCGGGCGGGTTACGTCGGTGACGACCAAGACGCGTTCACCTGGTTTGAGTCCCATGTTGGTCTTGAACATGGCGACGATGCTGTCCTGTATCGTTTCAACTTCAATCCACTGCATAACATTACCTCGGTTGCGAAGGCGGGTAGTTGTCGACGGAAAGAATCAGAGGGCTAGTAGCCGGGTGCGGCCATAGCACGACATAAATCAACCAGCTCAGGATGCACGTAGCGGCCGTCTTCCTCGATTTGCAGGTCGTCCAGCCAGACTGACGGGTTGAGTACGACACCGTCAGTGTGGGCCGGCGAGCCGAGCTCGGTCGCGCCCAGGCCAAACTGCATGCAGCCGAAGATGCGCTCATCTTCGAGTATGCGACCTGTCGGGCGGGTAACACCGGGATTGAAGCCGTAGCAGGCGTGATCCATCAGGTAGGCTTCCGGGTGACCGAAACTCTCTAACCAGCGGGCGAACACGGTTGCCTGCGGCCCGCCGCTAATGTTCTTGATGTAACCGCCCTCAATATCCAATTGGACCGGCGTGTGTAAAACACCCAGTTCGGCGGGCGGCCAGAGCGCCCCGTCGAATACCAGCCGGCCTTCGTAGCTCTGGCGGTAGGCCATGTAACCGCTCTGCCCGCCCAGCATCTGGGGATAGCCGCCGGTAGCCGGTGCCGGTTCCCAAAATGCGTCACCGGCTTTGTCAATTTCCATCGTCAGGTCCGTGCCGGCCGGGCTGGAGACGCGCACGGTCTGGGCCGCCTGCGACATCCGATACAGACGGTCGGCCATTTGCCGCATGGGCGGATAGTTGGGACGACCGACAGTTCGCACCATCATATCCACGTCCATGCCGGTCAGACATACGTAAATGCAGCCATTCTTTATGGCAGCGTGGTAGGCGGGACTGTAAAGCTGATACGCAACGGCAAAATCGATCCAGACGTCTGCGCCTGTGGCGGCCTTGGCAACCGGCTCCGGCGGCGCAGCCATGGGCACAGGCAGCGTGTGGTAATAGACAACCGTGGGGATAGCGTCCACCGCCAGGGCGGCGCCGGCAGTCGCTCTAACCACGCGCCAATCCGAGGACGTATCGGCAGTGATAAGCAATTGCTGGCCGGGCTTCAACGGGCGAACGTCGGTGACCAATTTATGAGCCGCGTGGGTGAGTTCAAACGACAAATAGGCATCGAGGGGTTCGGTGCCCAGGGCAAATTCCATGGTTGTACTCCTTTGTCTGTATGGTGGAATAACGTACAGCCTGCCTTAAGCATAGCAGGCTGTGAAAGGTTGTGGGCTGATTTTAGCAGACAGAGGGCTTGCGGTCAATCATGGTTTGGTTAGCTGGTGCGTCCCATTTATTGCTTGCGGGTGGAAGACCTTCCACCCGCAAGCAATGAACAGACTACCTGATTCTATGCGCTTCTTAACACATGTGTGAGCGGTCTCTAACGAACCGACATCGCGACCAAATCTTGACGCGGTCCAATTCCTCCCGTAGAAACCTGGGACGCACCCTTGGTTTGCCGGTCGAACCAAAGGCACTACGGCAG
>CAZHBM010000063.1:0-13433 GCA_964529945.1 uncultured Anaerolineales bacterium
GGGGTTTGGTGTTATAATATTTGTGTTGGCCTACGATAGACTTGAACAGTGCTGCTCCATTTCAGCCGGTTCCGGGTCAGGCTTTTTTCCCCTCCCGTGAACCGTTCCCAGTATCTCAATTCATAGTAACCGATCTAAATAGCCTAGCAAATGATATGCATACATAGGAGGTGCAGTCATGTCTGTTGCATTTGATGAGACTTTGGACAATAGTGGTTTGGCGTGCCCGATGCCCGTCATCAAGACCAAGAAGGCGATTGATGGCATGCAGGTAGGGCAAGTGTTGAAGATGGTGGCTACCGATCCCGGGTCAGTGAGTGACATGGACGCATGGACCAAGAAGACCGGTCACGAATTGGTAGATTCCGCGCAGGAGGACGGCAAATATATCTTTTACATCAAGAAGACGAAGTGATCACCGATGTGTCGTGGCATCGCCTCTTCGGCCAAAGACGCTGAAGAGGCAATGCCACCCCGCGTTCTTTGGTTGTCGTTAACCCCCGACCAGCAGGCCGGGCTTGAGCATCATTGGTAGTTGTGAAGTACATATGATGTTGCCTGAGTCAATACCAAATCTCTTCGGGCGAGCGGTCGCAATTGTCCCGAACGACTGACCGGCAATCGGTGCCGGTTTTCCCACTAATAACCTTGTGTTTCTTGAGTATCAATTGAATAGACTTTGAGGAGGCTCTTATGGCTGAAGAACAAACGCAACGGCTGGCGATCATTGCCGCCCATGGCACGCTTGACGGCGCTTATCCTCCTTTGATCCTGGCGACCGCGGCAGGCGCTATGGAGATGGAATGCGCCATCTTTTTTACATTTTTTGGCCTGGAAATCCTGAAAAAGGGACACGCCGACCACTTGAAAGTGGCTCCCATCGGCAACCCGGCTATGCCTGTGCCCGTTCCCAACATTGTTGGTATGCTGCCAGGGATGACTGCGATGGCGACCTCAATGATGAACGGTTGGATGAAAAAGGCCAACGTGTCCAAGTTGAGCGAGCTTCTGGATATGGCGCTCGAGCTAAAGGTGAGATTGATTGCCTGCCAGATGACGATGGATGTAATGGGTATCAAGAAGGAAGACCTCATGGCAGACATTGAAATCGGCGGCGCTGCCACCTTCATCGAATTTGCCAGCCACAATGCAATGACCCTTACATTCTGATTTAGATTCCGCCTAAACCATGCCAGACAAGGAGAGAGACTATGGACGAAGAAAAGATCCTGATAATTATGACCAGTGGGCCGGATACGCCACGCCGATGCGCCACACCTTTCTTTTTGGCGCAACTGGCGGTAGTGATGGAGTACGACGTGTCCATGTTTTTCACGATTGACGGCATTCTGCTACTTAAGAAGGGAGTGGCCGAAAAGATCTATCCCAAGGCCGGTGGCAAGTCGGCGGCCGAGTTCCGCGACGAGGCCCAACAATCGGGTGTGCGTTTCCTGGCCTGCACGGCAGCGACGGAACTGCACGATCTGAAAGAGAGTGATTTGATCGACGGTATAGAAATGGTCGGTGGTGCCACAATGTGGCAGGTGGCCGAAGACGGCAAAATGGTTCTCACGTTCTAATCGGAAAGGAAAAGAATATGTCTAAGATTCGAGGCTGCGATCTACCGGAAGACCTTTTCTACTATCCGGATAAGCACATCTGGGTGAAACCCGTGGAAGACGGTCTGGTGCGGGTCGGCTTGAATTCCATAGCGGTCAAGTTGACCGGCGGCAAGCTGTCGGCCGTAACCATCAGCGCACGCAAACTGGGCAAGGAAATCGCTCAAGGCAAGAGCGTCGCCACAGTGGAGAGCAGTAAATACGTCGGTCCCGTTCCCTCGCCAGTGACCGGTGAGTTGGTACGAGGCAATGACAAAGTGGCCGAAAACCCTGGCTTGGCGGTCAGCGATCCGTACGGCGAGGGCTGGGTGGCCGAAATGAAGCCCAGCGATTGGGACAACGACAAGAAAGGTTTATTGACTGGGGCTGCCGGCTTGGAAGAGTATAAATCTCGACTTGAAGCCGATAATATTTCGTGTGAGTAGCTAGCTATCTCCGAAAAAGGAGGACTGACCTATGGCGAAGGAGACCATCTACGAATTTCTGCAACGCGATGGTGTTTCCCGTCGAGATTTCTTGAAGATGTGCGGTTTACTGGCTGGCGCTATGGGACTGCATTTCGCTCCGCCTGTGTTGGCCAGCGGTCTGCCCGCGCATCTGGCAGGCGACAGCCAGCAAGCAATCGACCTGGTCGCACGGGCGTTGCAGACACAACCGCGCGTGCCGGTCATCTGGCTGGAATTCCAGGACTGTGCCGGCTGCACGGAAGCGTTGACGCGCTCCCATTCACCGACTCTGGTGGACTTGGTGCTGAACAAAATCTCCATTGACTATCACGAAACATTGTTTGCCGCAGCCGGGGTCCAGGCCGAACAAGCTAAACAAGAGGCGATGAAGAAGTACGCCGGCCAGTACGTGCTGGTTGTCGAGGGGAGTATCCCGGCCGAAGGCGAGGGGATGTACTGCACAATCGGCGGCCGAAGCGCTTACGACCTGGTGCAGGAGGCGGCAGCCAATGCCGGCGCCATCATCGCAACGGGCAATTGCGCCACTTTCGGTGGCATACCCAAAGCCAAACCCAATCCGACAACTGCCAGAGGACTGCAGGCAATCATTCCCGGCAAGGCAGTGGTCAATATCCCCGGGTGCCCGGCTATTCCTGAAGTGTTTACCGGGACGTTGGCCCAGTTTCTGATTCTGGGGACCTTGCCCGCGCTTGACGAGTTGAACCGCCCGGTGACGTTCTACGGCACGACCATCCACGATCGTTGTTTGCGCCGTCCATTTTACGATGCCGGCAGATATGCGGGGTCGTTCGACGACGAAGGCGCCCGGCAGGGATGGTGTCTCTACAAACTAGGCTGCAAAGGCCCCACGACCTACAACGCCTGTGCCACGATGAAATGGGATGCCGGCCTATCATTCCCCATTCAGGCAGGTCATCCCTGCCTCGGGTGTTCCCAGCCCAATTTCTGGGATGGTGGGGGTTTCTATCAGGGTCAGTCAGCGCCGCTCGATCGGCCAGCTGTCGGCACGGCGGCTGCAGCCGCTGCCGTGGGCATCGCAATCGGCGCCGCAGCCGGTATTGCCAACCACGCTCAGAAGGGCCACGTGGAGGACGATTTGATAGAGGCCAAGAAGGAGGAATAGACGATGAATTGGGATGCGATACTTAGCTTCGCTCGTGGCCCGCTTTTCCAGGTGGCGCTGCTGATCTTCGTCGCCGGGATGCTGTACAGGCTGGTGATGGTTGTTCTGTTGGGATGGCGAAAAGATCGTGTGCCGTCTCAGGGCAGCATCATCGGCGGTGTGGTCAAGACGTACCTGAAAGGTATTTTCATCTGGCCGTTCATTCCTTGGGTGCGGCGCACCTTCAGTCGCAACCCGGTCATCTATATCGCCGGAGGACTGTTTCATCTGGGGCTGTTCGGGGTCATCTTTTTTGGTGCGGCGCACGAGTTGGTGTGGAAAAGCCTGTTGGGATTTGGATGGCCGACTCTGCCACTGCCAATTGTGGATTGGCTGGCGGCCGTGGCGATCGTGGCCCTACTTATACTTTTGATGAATCGAATCGTGCACCCAGTACTCCGGCTCATTTCCGGACCGGCCGAGTATTTGAGCTGGACATTCGTGTTCCTGCCGATGGTTACCGGCTATATGATGACTCACCACATGTTCTTTCGCTACGAGGTACTGTTCAGCTTCCATATGGTAGCAGTGGATGTGTTGTTGATCTGGATACCTTTCAGCCGCATCTCCCATTTCATGTTCTACTTCTTCTCACGGACCATCCACGGCGGCCAATTTGGCAAACGGGCTGTATCTCCATAGCGAGGAGGCGAAAGATGGAAACACGTTTAGCGATAGATAGATTCGTTGAAGAGACCGGAGGTTGGGCCGCTTCCCAGTTAGAGGCGTGCACGCGCTGCGGTATGTGCGCCGAAGCGTGTCACTTTTTCCAGGCCACAGGAGTACCTGAGTACTCACCGGTGTGGAAGATTGAGCTGTTGCGGCGTGCCTACGAACAACGCTTTACACCGGTTGGCAAGCTTAAGTCGGCGTTACGGATCGAGAAGCCAATCACCGACCAGGACTTGCAGGAGTGGAGCAAGATCGTTTACTACGCCTGCACGGTCTGCAACAGGTGCGCGATGGTATGCCCGATGGGCATCGATCTGGGCCCACTGATCCACAGCGTGCGGGCTGCAATGGCCGAAGCCGGCGTTGTCCCCAAGGATTTGATGGACGCATTGAACAAACAAATCGAAGAGGGTAGCCCGCTTGGTGCCACCCAGGAGGTGTTTCAAGACCGCCTGGATTGGGTAGCCGATGAATGGGAAGCGGATAGTCCCGTCGACAAAGAGGGCGCCGAAATGTTGGTCGTTTTCACGTCGATCGAGACCATGAAATTCCCTCAGAACCTGGCTGCCATTGCCAAAATCCTCAATAAGGCCGGCGAGAACTGGACAGTCAGCACGAAAGCGCGCGAGGTAGTCAACTTTGGCTATTTTGAGGGCAGCGCTGAAACGACAGCCATGTTGTTGCGTCGCATCCTGGATGGTGCCAAAGAACTGGGGGCAAAGCGGATTGTGGTCACCGAGTGTGGACACGCCTATGATGCGTTGCGCTGGACCTCCTATAACCTGACCGATGTGCCGGACGATATCGAGATTCTACACATCGTCGGTTTGATTGGCGACTACATCAAGAGCGGGCGCATCAAGTTAAAGGCCGGCGCTAATGATACGGGTACCATCACCTTTCACGATGCCTGCAAGATTCAACGACGGGGCGGTCTTATCGAGCAACCTAGAACCGTCTTGAATATCCTGGCACCGAATGCGTTCAAGGAAATGGTGCCCAACCGGGAGCAAGGGATCTGTTGCGGCGGTGGTGGGGGCGTAATTGCCATCAAAGACGCCGACCCACAACGGTTTGCTGCGTTCGAACTGAAAATTGACCAAATGAAAAAAGTCGGCGCCGACACGGTAGTTATGTGTTGTTCCAACTGCCGTCTCCAGTTCACTGATTGCGTCGATCACTTCAATTTGGATGTCAAGGTGGCGGGACTATCGCAGATGGTCGCCGACGCCTTGGAGGATTAGGAGGCTAATAAATGCCAGCCTTTATCGTCACTCCGGTCGAAAAGGGCATCATGAGGTGCAAACACACGGACAGTCTCAGTCCCGAAGACGTCCGATCTTTGGCCAGCTTCCTCTCAGACTACCGAGGCAAATTGCTTGTGGACCTGAGTGAGGTGCAGGGTGCAGAATGCTCCAGGCACATCAAGCAGTTTCGCCCAATGATGCCGACAACGGCCATTTTCGGCGCTGAGCTTGATCCTGCCCTTCTCGATATCCCTGAGAGTTACTATACTCACGAAGTACGTCACTTTGGAAATGAAGCCGAGGCCCTGGCCTGGTTACGGAATCAGTAAGCGGCTAAGGAGAATGTTATGGCCAACAGAATAGTTGTAGACCCCATTACGCGTATTGAAGGTCACTTACGTATCGAAGCGGAGAGCGATGCGAATAACGTCATCCAGACTGCCTACTCATCGGGGACGATGGTGCGCGGTATCGAGATCATCCTGCGCGGTCGCGATCCACGCGAAGCGTGGGCCTTCGCGCAGCGAGCGTGCGGCGTGTGCACCACCGTCCACGCTTTTGCATCGATCCGGTCGGTCGAGGACGCTCTGAACATCCGCATCCCGAATGCGGCCAATCTGATACGCAACATCATGATTGGGCAGCAGTACGTCCACGACCACGTCATGCATTTCTATCACCTGCAGGCCTTGGACTGGGTGGACGTTGTCTCTTCTTTGAAAGCTGACCCGCAAAAAACGTCGGAGATTCAGCGGTCCCTCTCGGATTGGCCCAATTCTTCCCCGGGTTATTTTGGCACCGTACAGAAGAAGGTGCAGGCCATTGTCGACAGCGGCCAACTGTCGATCTTCACCAACGGTTACTGGGGCCATCCGGCCTACAAACTGCCCCCCGAAGTCAATTTGCTGGCCGTCGCCCACTATCTGGAGGCGCTCGACTGGCAGGCGAATGTGGTTCAGATTCACACCATCTTCGGGGGCAAGAATCCGCATCCCAACTTCGTCGTCGGCGGCGTGCCGATGCCGATCGATACCAACAGCGGCACGGCGCTGAACGCGGAGATGCTGTCGATCATCAACGACTCCATCACCCGAATGACTACTTTTGTCGATCAGGTGTACCTGCCGGATCTGCTCGCCATCGCCCCGTACTATCTCGATTATGCGTCATTGGGCGAAGGCTTGGGTAACTTCCTCACGTGGGGCGAGTTCCCCGGCCCGGACAATCAGGACCTTTCGTCGTTCCTGGTGCCGCGGGCGCTCATTATGAACCGTGATTTGAACAACATCACCCAGCCCGACCCGCGTGACTTCCAGCTAATGAAGGAATTTGTGACGCATTCGTGGTACAGCTACAAAGAGGGCGATGAAGTCGGCCTGCATCCGTGGGTTGGAGAGACCAAGTTCGACTATACCGGACCTCAGCCGCCGTATGACTATCTGGACGTCCAGCAAAAGTACTCCTGGCTCAAAGCGCCGCGTTGGAGTGACCAGGCAGTCGAGGTGGGGCCATTGGCCCGCGTGCTGGTCTTGTATGCTACCGGCAATCAGCAGACCAAGGACCTGGTTGATATGACGCTGAAAAAGCTGGATGCCCCCATCGAAGCGATCTTCTCCACGTTGGGGCGCACCGCGGCCAGGGCGATTGAAACCAAAGTGTTCGCGGATGCGATGCGGTCGTACTACAATGACCTGGTGGCCGCGATTGCGGCCGGCGACACCAAGACTTTCAACGGCGACCGATGGGACCCGGCCACGTGGCCGGCGCACGCGGAAGGTTTTGGCTATATGGAGGCACCGCGCGGTGCCCTGGGACACTGGATCGTGATCCGCAACGGCAAGATCGACAACTATCAGATGGTGGTGCCGACCACCTGGAACGGCTCACCGCGAGATTTGAACGGACAACCGGGCGCCTACGAAGCGTCCTTGGTGGGAACGCCAATGGCCGTGCCCGACCAACCGCTGGAGATCTTGCGGACCATTCACTCCTTCGACCCGTGCCTGGCCTGTGCCGTTCACCTGGTCGACGCTTCGGGCAACTCGATAGGTGAGGTGAACGCGACGCCGGGCATCAACGTGTGCGTCACCGGTCTGACTTAGTATCGGCATAGTTGCCGGCCCAGATACTCCCCTCGGGCAGACGAAACTGTTCGGGGGGAGTTCGCTTTGTTGGCAGGCCGGTCGGGAACGGAGAGGGCGATTGATGCTTGACGGTCGGAAAATCCTCGTGCTGGGCATCGGAAATATCCTCAATTCGGACGAGGGCGTGGGCGTGCACGCCGTCCAGGTTATGCAGGCCGAGAGTGATCGCCTGCCAGCCGTCGACCTGGTGGATGGCGGCACTTTGGGGTTAAGTCTTTTGCCATGGGTCGAATCCGCGAGCCACTTGTTGATTCTCGACGCCGTCGACGGAGGCCAACCCCCGGGTACTGTTATTGAGTTGCTGCGCCATCAAATCCCGGTCTTCGCCAATCTCAAACTATCGCAACACCAGATGACGTTCCAGGAGGTGCTTGGCCTGGCTCAAGCGCGGGACAAACTGCCACCCCAGTTGCATCTGGTAGGTGTCCAACCGGCCAGCCTGGAAACGGGCGTTGAACTCAGCCCGCAGGTGGCGGCGTCCCTGACCCAGATGGTAGATCGCGCCTGGACCATTTTGTCTGCCTGGGTAGAAGACGAATGAAGGTTGCTTCTCAGACAGCAGCGACTGTCAGGCAGGCCAAAGGAGTATTCGCAGGGGCGGCCGGCCCGGTCAACGCTCGGTGCGCACCCACAACCGGTCGCCGTCCGTCCAACACTCGATGGTGCCCGACCGGTCGGTTCTCAGGATAGGCACATTGCGCTGCGCGTAGGCGGTCAGAGTGCTGTCGGCCGGATGACCAAAAAGATTGTCCTCTCCTACCGATATGACGGCCAGCCGTGGATTGACCGCCGCGATGAACTCGCCCGAGCTCGATTCGCCACTGCCGTGATGAGGGGCCAGCAATACGGTGCTGGTGGTAATCCGGCCTGCATCAACCAGCTCTCGCTCCACATCGGCCGGAATGTCTCCCCCCAACAGAAAGCTTACCCGATAATAACTGATGCGCAGCACGACGGAGTGTTCGTTGGTGCCACCCAGGCTTGTTTGGCCTGATGGATGTAAGACCTCAATTTCCACACCATCATCGAAAGACAAACGCATCCCGGCCTTGGCTTGCTCGACGATGGCGCCCTGTTGCGCCAAAGCCTGTTGCCAGGCCGCGTAGCGTTGCGAGTCATCATCGACGTCGGAGAGTAACACGTGGCTTGCCCGATAGCGGTCGGATAGGGCCGGCAGGCCGGCCAGGTGGTCCGTGTCCGGATGAGTGTTGACTACCAGGTCGATGCTGTGATCCCAGAATGGAATGCGCGGCCCAATGCGCCACAGCAGCGTGGTTGGGCTGGGGCCACCGTCGACCAATATCTGTCGCCCGCCCGGTGTGGTTACCAGGATAGCGTCGCCTTGCCCGACGTCCAGAAAGTCGACGTGCAACCGGCCGTCGGGCAACGTCGATACTGTGGCCCAGACCAGTACCATCGGGGCCAACGCAACCAGGAGAGTGGCCCGGCCGGCCCGGCTGAGCCTGCGACCGCTTGCGCCTGTCTCCCTGAATGGTTCCCCGGTGGCAGCACGCCTTCCTACTAGCCACACAAGGAATACCAGCACTGCGTAAAGGAAAAAGACCACGGCCGGGCGCATTCCGTCGATCGAGATGGAAGCCCAGCCAACCGACGACAGCTTTTCGACGACGCTAACCGTCCACGCCAGCGGCAACCAGGCAGACACGGCCAGCACCTGTCCTGCGGCCTGCCACACCAGGCCGGCGGCGGTCGAAAGGGCGCCCATCAACAGCACGGCCGGCTGGACGGGAACGATCAGCCAATTCGCCAGCAGGCTGATCAGTGACAGACGCCCAAAATGGAGAACGATCAAAGGGGTTACGGCGATCTGGGCGGCCAGGGTCAGCACAACCATCTCCTTGGCCAGTGTGGGAAACCACGGCCCCAACCGCTGGCCGCCAAGTGCCTCCGTCGATCGGAGAAACGGGCGCTCGAGGATTGGCGCCAGCCATATCAAACCGGCGGTGGCGGCGAAGCTGAGTTGGAAGCCGGCGTCCTGCAACACGTTAGGATCCAGGAGAGTCAAAAACCCGGCTGCGGCCAACAGTGAGGTTCGGGCGTCAGCCTGCCTTCCAAAACGAATGGCGAGAACGTATACACCACCCATAATAGCAGCGCGTACGACCGGAGGATCGGCACCGACGAAAAGCGCGTACAAGATCAGCCCGGCCAGCGTAAAGATCGTTGCTTTCCGCCTGCCCATCAGGCTTGTGCCCAGGGCCAACAGCAGGCCGCAGATCAGGGCAATGTTGGAGCCGCTGATGACGATGATGTGGCTGGTACCGGTTTGGTTGAACTTCTCATAGAGTTGGCGGGAAATACCGCTGTCGTCACCCAGCAGGATGCCGGCCAGCAGGCCGGCGTACGGTTCAGGCAGATTGTGGGCAATCACTTGCCGCGCCCTTGCTCGCAGGCGGTACAAGGTGGACCAGAACAGGCTGCCGTGCCCCGGCTGCACGCGGGTCACCCGCGCCTGCCTGAAAACCGAAAAGATGCCATGGCGCGCCAGGTAGGCGCCATAGTCGCTGCCGTCATATTCCGGCGGCGCCTGGAGCCTGCCCGAGAGGGTGAGCAGATCCCCGTAAAACAGCGCCTGGCTGGCCGACGTCCGTACGAGAACCGTGCCGGTCACCGTCTCAACTGTGTCACCGTTTGGCGTGTCGCCGGGCACGATACCGAGCACACGGGCCTCAAATTGCTGGACGTCGTCAACCACCTCCGGGTCGGTATCGACGATGGCCGTCAACGTGACCGGTTTTTGGGCGATGAAATGCGAGACGTCCGTGTCCGGCGGGAGGGGAAGCGCGGCCCGTGCCCGGAGAGCGCCGGCGATCAAGACCAGAGTCAAGGCGGCTGCCAGCCGCACGTAACGACTGCGTGGCCACAGCGCAATGCTGGCCAGGCCGGGCAGCGCCAGCACGATCAGTGAAGGCACAGGCAAATTGGGTATTGTCTGGGCCAGGAAGATGCCTATCAGCCAGGCAAGACAGAGATAGAAAAGGGTCATAAGCCGGTTCTCGCGGCAGGCCGCAGAACAGATGGGGCGTGCTCACCTGGCGACGGTGGCTCGGTGCGGCGCAACAGTCGGTTCACGTCGCGATGGCGTAGCTCAGGTAAACCATGCCGTTGTCAAAGCGTCGTTCGTCCAGTAATTTGAGTCGCAGGTCCACATCACCGGGAAGAGACCGTGTGCCGCCGCCCACCAGGACAGGGGCGACGAAAAGGCGGACCTCGTCGACCAGCCCAGCCTTGATCGCCTGAGCGGCGAGATTGGGGCCGCCGATACTCATATCACGTCCCGCCTGGGCTTTTGTCTGCTCGACTGTCTTGGGATCGAAGTCTCGCTCGATGCGCGTCCTGGTGCTGGAGACTGCCTTCAGCGTCTTAGAGTACACAGTCTTGTCGGCCGCCCGCCATATCTGCGCGTAGTCCTGGATGAAACGCGGCTTACCGACGGTGTTCATTGTTTCCCAGGCTACCATCACCTCGTACATACGACGTCCGTATAGGTAGGTGCCGAACGGTCTTTCGAGGCCATTGATGAAGGTGTGTACCGCTTCGTCGGGCATCGCCCAGTCAAAATTGCCGGCCGTATCGGCCACGTAGCCGTCGAGCGATGTGATCGCCGAGTAGATCAGCCTGGCCATCGTCCTTCTCGCTTTCCCGCCCGTCAGACACCCCTTAGGCATTGACGATCCAGCCAGTGTGGCCGGAATCTGCTCACACTCTAGCACGAACGGCAGCCAGCGGCAAGCGCCCTCGCCCGGGCATCGCGGCCTGTCGTCTGTCGAAGACAACGGCGACCTGTACCTGCGGTCACCCAATGAAAAGGACTGCCTGCGTCGAGAATCGATCTAACCTCGGCGGGCGCCTGGAGGGCGCTCACCCGTTGCCCGCGCGGGCCATCGCGCGGCGCAGTCGCCTCCGGACGGACGAATTGGCCTGTAGCTGAGAGACGATGATGCCGAGCAACATCAGGCAGGCGCCGGCCAGCATACGTGGGCTCATTTGCTCGCTCAGGAAAACCCAGCCGGCCAATGCAGCAAAAACCGTCTCGAGGCTGAGGATGAGGGCTGCCGGCGTCGGCGGTGTATAACGCTGGGCGATTACCTGGGCCGTATGGCCGACGCCGATGGATACAACGCCCGTATACAACAACGCCGGCAGAATGGCCAACAGTTGGTACCAGCTTACGGTTTCGAAAAGCAGGGTGGCCACCGCGCCCAACACGGCGCTCACCAGATACTGTATCAGGGCCAGGCGCAAGGGGTCTCTACCGGGAGAAAGGCGACCAACGGCAATCAGGTGAAACGCCCAGGCAACTGCTCCGGCCAGGACCCAACCGTCGCCGGGTGCCAACTCGAAACCGTGGCTTATGCTCAGGAGATATAGACCGCTTGCGGCGACGATGACTCCCAGCCACGCGTTCCAGCGAACCGGCTGGCGCCAGAAGAGAAGCAGCAACAAGGGGACGAACACGACGTAAAGGCCGGTGATAAAGCCACCCTTGCCGGCGGTGGTCGACACCAGGCCGATCTGCTGCAGCGCCGAGCCGGTAAAGAGAAGCAGTCCCAATATCAATCCGGCCACGACGGTGGAAGGTCCACCGGAAGAGGATTTGATCGCTGCGGTTCCTGGGATTGTCCCGGGTGGCACGAGCAGCACGATACAACCTAATACCAGGCTGGCCAGAAAGAAGCGGGCCGACGAAAACGCGAACGGCCCGATTTGGCTCATGGAAACTCGCTGGAATACGAATGCCAATCCCCAAATGAATGCGATGGCCACCAGAGTGGCGAATGCCCACCAGCGTGATTTGATCATTCACGTCCCCCTTCTTAGACAACAAGGGGACAGTTTACGCCACCGGGTTGGCATTGTCCAATATGGACAACACTCGGGATGCGTTCCATTTCCCTGGTCGCGGGCTCACCTGGCCGGCGGCCGGCCGTATTTCCTCATGTTTCTTGCACAGGAAAGACTCGTCCCCTCAAGAAACGTAGAATACGACCAGATGACATGGGATAGACCAGACTGCCCGGCGACAGTCCTGGTTCTCAAGTGACTGTGCACCGGGCAGCAGTATATGTCTCGTCGTATAGGTGTTCTAGCGATGCTGCGATGGATTCACGCCCGCGAGGGCCGGTACGGACATCAGCGCAAGTCGCGGCCAAATGGGAATAGGGCCACCGGCAGAAGCTTGATGTGCTGTTTGGCGAAAGGGAGCCCGATAATTGTTATGGCCAGAATGAGGGCATGTATCAGGTGCATCAGGGCGATTTCCCAGCCGAACAGAACCAACCATAGCACGTTGAAAATCAGCCGTAGAACACTGTTCGCATTATCGGCCTCGACGACCTGTTTGCCGAAGGGCGCGAAGGTGGCAATGCCCAACTTGATGCTCTGAACACCGAAGGGGATGCCGATGATGGTCAGGCACAGGCCGATGCCGCCGATGATGTAAGCCACGCCGGTCACCAAACCGCCGAACACCAGCCAGACGATATTTCCTAAGAGGCTCATAATATCCGTTCCTTCCCGTCGATAAAGATTAGTTAGTCGTTGACTATGCTATACAATACGTAACAAGACGCGAGGAGTTGCAGCCGGCGTCAGGTCTCATTTCTGGTGGCGCGCCACACCAGCCAAATACGTTGGAGGGCGGTGAAATTGGCCAAGACCGCCAACACCCACAGCCCGATTGTCAGTTGATTCGACACGAGTGCGATGATGAGCACCACCGCCCGCTCGAAGCGGGTCAAGAATCCCCCTTTGAGGGGGATGCCGATGCCTTCGGCGCGTGCCCGCGTGTAACTGACCATCATCGATCCGGCAATGGTCACGTAGGCCAGAATGACCGGGGTTTTGGCGCCCTGATTGTAGAAGAAGATCAGCAGGGCCAGGTAAAGGACACTTTCCGAATAGCGGTCCAGAGTCGAATCCAGGAAGGCACCGAAGCGGGTGCTGCGATTCAACATACGTGCCAGGGTGCCGTCGACGGCATCCAAGGTCGCCGTGAGGATTAGCAGCAGCCCGCCTAGCTGTATGTATCCGAAGCCGAGAAGGACGGCGACGCCGGCCGTTAACAGAAACCCGACGATAGTGATGGCGTCGGGCGAGAT
>CAZHBM010000064.1:0-13428 GCA_964529945.1 uncultured Anaerolineales bacterium
CACTGCAAATTCTGCAAGGGCACCTAGACTTGATCATCGATTTTCCGCTGGACGAAGTTGAAAAACAGGAGTATTTCCTGGTGATGCGCCAGGAACTGGAGCGGCTCAAGAGCATCACCGGTAATGTGCTCGACTATGCCCGCTCCCAGCCGGCCGAAACGAGCGGCGCCGATGTGACGGCGGTAGTCAACAAGGTACTGATGCTGACGCGCAAGCGGCTGGAGCACCAAAACATCCGGGTGAACACCGACCTCGAGTCCATCCCACCGGTGGCCATAACCCCCGGTCGCCTGGAACAAGTGTGTCTGAACCTGGTACTAAATGCCATCGACGCCCTGGAGGACGTTGAGGACGCCGCGCTGTACATAACCGCTCGACAGGTTGACAGACAAGTGCATCTATCTTTCACCAACAACGGCCCCCCCATCCCAGACTATGCTCTGGCGCGTATTTTCGAGCCGTTTTTTACCACCAAATCCAACGGCAGCGGTTTGGGGCTGTGGATAAGCTATTCGATGTTGCAGGACAGCGGCAACCTGACGGCGCGCAATCTGGAAGCTGACAAAGGGGTCGTCTTCACCGTATACTTGCGCGCTCTCAAACAATGACAATTACCGGCCCGGCCGGGTCTTAGTCCTCGGCCGGCAGCGGCTGATAGTATGGCGGCGCGATCATCTCGTCGCGCGGCAATGGAAGATCCACCCAGCCGCCGGTTTTTATTGACTTGTACACCGCACACATCACCTCCACCGCCCGGGCACCGTCCTCACCCGAAACCAAGGGCTCCTTGTCATCACGCACACACTCCATAAAGTGCTGCGTCAAACGGGCGTAATTGTTTGGCTCGCGCGGCGGCATGAGTGTCATCCAACGCTTTTCAATCGGCTTGTTGATCAGGTCTTCCACCCAGAAAAGCTGCGGCCAGCGGTAGTTGCGCAGGATCTCGGGCAGGTCGTCGAGCGTATAGTCCTTGTTAGTGAAGACAGCCATAGGAGCGCTCTGGAAGGGGTTGAGCGCATCCGTGGTGGTGAAAATGGTCCCCTCGGTACCGTATAGCTCGGTGGCCTGGGAAACGGCCGGGGAAAAGCGGTTGCAGCTGATACAGGCGGTGGCACCATTGTCATACTCCACCAATGCCCAGGCAACGTCATCGTTGAGCGTGTAGCTGGCCGGCATAGCGATGCGCTTGGCGATGCCGATCGCTCGTTTTACGCGGCTGCCAATCAACCATGTGACCAGATCGATGGCATGGGCGCCGGTGTCGGTCAGGGCAGCGCCACCCGAAACTCGGGCATCGAGCCGAAAATCCGTTTTGGCCACGTTGTCCTGGTAAAAATGCCAGTGTTCGTGCATCGAGGCCCGCGCCTGTAACACTTGACCGATGACGCCCTCGTCCACCAGTTGTTTGGCCCACTGGTTGTGGGTCCAGAAACGCCGGTCGCAGCCAACCATCAATTTGACACCCTGGTTCCGGCAGGTTTCGACGATGTCCCAGGCCTCGGTATTGGTGGCCGCCAGTGGCTTTTCGACCAGAATGTGCAGACCGGCCTTAGCAGCCGCGACAGCCTGGTTGCGGTGAACGTTGACCGGCGTGGCGATGACGACGGCATCCAGGTCATCACAATCGGTCAACATTTGACGATAGTCGCTATACCACGCCCGAGCGCCCCAGCGTTCGGCTGCCTGGCGGGCAGTATCGGCATTAATATCGCAGCAGGCCAATAACTCGGCCCCCGGCGTGCGTTGAATCGAGGGAAAATGGGCGATCTCGGCGATGCTGCCGCAACCGATCACGCCATACTTGACCGTCTTCATACGGCGAGACTCCTTGAATCTGTAATGGGAAAACGCTGTTAGCTGGTTACGGCAAGACCGGCCCTCATCAGGTCGCTTTGGCCTGCGCCGGTGGCGGGGTTTCCTCGCCACGCATCATGCCGGCCTGCAAGGCAACGCCAAAAACGAATAGCAGCACGCCGGCGATGGTTATCACCGGCGGCTGTAGCGGCAACACCTGGACGATCACCAGCGCGCCGGCGGCCGACGACAGGATGATCAGCGCCCAATCGAACAGCAGGCTGGCCAGGATGGCCCCGATGATGCCGGCCACCACAAAGACTACCCAGGTGTACTGGCCGGCCTGCAGCGCCAGCGCATTCATCAGGGCAACGCCCACGTAACCGGCGGCCAGGAAACCAGCGATAAAGATGGCCACCCGCTGCAGGAAAATCGCCAGAAAGACGCCGATCAGCCCGGCGATTACGGCCACAACCAGCACCAGCCATTCGGGCTGCTGAGGAAAGAGTTGGCTGACGATCAGGAAACCGGCCACAAAGCCGACTGCACCCACGAACACCCAAAACAGCTTACGACCTACCAAAAGCAATGCAATACCGGCGATCAAATGCAGTGCCATCATGGTGCTTCCTCCTTTTTGTTGAATCGTTGTTCAGTCTGTCGGCGAAAATCCATCAGGCCAGAATCTGGCCGACCTTGGCCGCCACGGCGTGGCCCAACTTGAGGTGTTCTTCGGGTGCAAAATGGATCCCGTCCAGGTCGCTGGGTGTCCACAACGTAGCCGTATCCAGGAAATGGCAGTCTCGTTCGTCGGCCACCCGATGGAAGTGATGGGCGAAACGCTCAGCTTTGACGTGGGCTCCGTCCAGCATTTCGGCCAAGTCGGTCACTTTGCCGATCAATGGTGGAGCTAACAGCAGCACCTGGGGCGCTGTCTCACTTGGCCCGGCGGCACTTTGCTGGATGATGTCCACCAATACGCCGGCTCCTTCGGCAATGTCGTAGGCCGACAAAGAGAAGCGGATCTTCAAATCATTGGTACCGAGCATCAAAATGATCAGGTCGAGCGGCTTCTGCGACTCCAGGCAAGGGATCAGGTAGGGCTTGCCATTCTTGTAACCTTCAATCGGGTCATCCCAGACGGTGGTACGCCCATTGAGACCTTCTTCGATGATCACATAGTCCGAGCCTAGTTGATTGCGCAGTACGCCCGTCCAGCGCACGTCGCGCGGGTAGCGACTGGCGTCGACCGGGTTGTAACCCCAAGTGTTGGAATCACCGTAACACATCACGAACTTCATCTGTATGACCTCCTGATCAAAGGAATCAATGGACACTGCTGGAGGGCCTCAGCAATTGGGGATGCCAGACCGCCGGTGGCCGGCCGGCGCGACAGGGCGCAGATTGCGTCCGCGTCTATTTTAGCACACATCGGCTCGAATTTGAAGACTGCGTGCAGATCAGACCTGACCGCGATCATTCAACGGAGTCTTCTTGTGAGTACTTTCGGACGAACGCTGCCCACAAGCACTCACAGCAGAAGAAACCGGCCGCCGATCCTGTCAATCATCTGACCTGAGAAAGGCAACACGTTTCGTACGTCCGCCTCAGGTCAGAAACAGGGTGATCAGCACCGGGACGGCGATGGAGATGACCACGCCACTGAAAAGGGACACGATGGCGTAGTCCTTGCCCGCGAAACGGGTAATAATGGGCAGGGTGGTATCCATCGCAGTAGCACCCCCGCAAGCGATAGGCGCCAGTTTGCCCAGGTAGCGCACCAGCAACGGCGTCGCCGACAGAGTCAGCACCTCGCGCGCCAGGTTTGCCAGCAAGGCCACCGCTCCCAGGGCCTCCCCACGCAATTGACCGATCAGCACGCTCGACAGGCTGTAATAACCCATGCCCGAACCGACAGCCAGCGCGTCCAACAAGGCTATGCGCGGCATAGCCAACGACACCAGGCCGACACCCAACAGACTGCCGGCCACGATAGAAAGCGGCACCAATCCCAGTCGCAGGTCGGCCTCCTTCAGCGCCTGCCAGGTTTTGCCCTCACCGCCAATGCCGATGCCCACCAATACCAGCAAGGCATACAGCACGTACAGGCTCAGGTCACTGCCGGTCAAAGATTGGGGCAACCAGCCTGGCAATGCCAGCACGATTCCCAAGCCGAACCAAGCCAATACGATTAAGCTGTGTTTCATCGGCGGCCACCGGTTATGAGTACAGCCACCAACTGCACCAACATCAGGCTGCCGGCGACCGCTCCGGCAGCCAGCAGGCCGGCCTGCACACCCAACGTGCCGATTTGGCTCAGCACGTGCTGGTTGCCGCCAATGGATAATCCCATAACCAGCAACAACAGGTAGATGCACCAGACGGTAAGTTTGTCCGCCAGCCGGACGACTGGCCGGCCGCGCAGCAGATGCCCAAGAAACAACCCGGCGGCGAAAAGTAAGAGTACGATTAGCATATATCCTGCCTCGACGTTAGGGTAACGGACTCATTCTAACTCAAGCGCTACCCATCAGAAAATGAGACCCGCCGAGACACATCCCGCACCGACCGGCGGCGGGTGCATCCCAAAACTTTTTGTTGGAGAAATTGGACTGCGCCAAGGATTGGCCGTCAAGCAGGTTCGTGAAATAACTCTTGCGTAGTGAATTAAGCATCACGGAGAATAGATTAAACCGGCTTCCGACTAACGTGGTTTTCTAACAGCAACACGTGACACACCCGTTGGCAGCGATTTGAGATGGTGAAAAAGATAGAATGTGATACAATGCCGGTTGAAGGCCTCAAATGGAAAGATTTGACATCCGGAGAGTATTCTGAGAACGTCACAAACCGTTGGAGATGCTACTCCGACGTGGATAGACGGGGAGACACTAGGGCGATGACGATGAAAATTGTGACGACTGAGGAAATGCAAGCCATCGAAAAAGCGGCTGTCGCCGGCGGGCTGTCGCCGGCGGCGCAACTTCAAACCGCCGGCCGGCGGGTGGCCGAGGCCATTGACGAATGGATGGGCGTGGAGGGCCGGCGCGTGTTGGTGCTGGTTGGGCCAGGCAACAGCGGCGACATTGGCCTGGTTGCCGCCCGCCACCTGTTGGAGCGGGCGGTTATCGTCCAGGTGGTAACCTGGAATCGTGAGCCGGATCAGGACGAAATCTGGCAACAGGCGATTGAATACGGCGTGCCGGTTCTCAGAACCACACAGGATCCGGGGTTGGTCCAAGCGAAGCAATACCTCGACGAATCGGACGTGGTGGTCGACGCCCTGTTGGGCGGCGGCTCTTTATTGCCCATTGAAGGTGATCTCAAAAAACTGCTGGCTGCCATGGGAGAGACATTCGATCGACGCCGCAGGCCGGTCGATGGCCCGCTATGCGCGCCGGCCGAGGGCCTGGTGGCCACCCACCGGCCAACATTGGTGGCAATCGACGTACCGTCGGGCCTGGATGCCAATAGCGGCCGTCTGGATGCAGCTGCTGTACCGGCCGACATGACTGTTGCCCTGACGGCCGCCTGGCGCGGCCACGTCACCGGTGGCGGTCCGCAGGCGTGTGGCAAGCTGGTAGTGGCCGACATCGGCGTCCCGGCCGATCTGTACGCCGGCATCAACATCGAATTGGTGACGCCGGCGCGGGTGGCACAGCTTTTGCCCCAGCGTCCGGCCAGTGCCTGCAAACGCGATTTCGGCCAGGCGCTGGCGGTAGCCGGTTCGGTCAACCAGGTAGGTTCGCCGACATTGGTGGCTATGGCGGCCACCCGGGTAGGTGCCGGTGGCGTGACGGTGGCCGTGCCGCAGCCGATCTACCCACTGGTGGCTGCCGGCCTGCTGGAAGCGCGCTATCTGCTGTTACCACACGACATGGGGGTGGTGGCACCGGACGCCAGTCGCGTCCTTCAACCGGAATTGGAAAACCACCAGGCCATCCTGATCGGTCCCGGTCTGGGGCGGGAAAAAGCCACCCGTACCTGGCTGGAGTCTTTCCTGGGTGGACAGTCATCGGCCGAAAAACACCGGGTCGGTTTCCGGCACGTGCCGGAAGATGAGATCCAAGAAGCGAATATGAAACTGCCTCCGCTGATCTTTGACGGCGATGCTTTGGACCTGCTGCGAAACACCGAGAATTGGTGGCGCGTGTTGCCGGCCGATAGCATTCTTATTCTACGTCCGGACGAAGCAGCCAACCTGTTGGGATGCGAGCCGGCGGAGGTGGACAGCGACCGTTTTGGGCGGGCGGTAGAGGCAGCCCGCAGTTGGCAACAGGTATTGGTGTTAACCGGGGCCTGCTCCCTGGTGGTCGCTCCCAATGGGACAGTGGCAACCATGCCCTTCGCCAATCCGGCCATGGCCACATCCGGTAGCGGTGACGTGTTGGCCGGCACCATTTTGGGCCTGCGCGCTCAGGCTATGCCGGCTTATGAGGCCGCCTTGGCGGGTGCCTATCTGCACGGCCTGGCAGGAGAATTGGCTCGTCACAGCCTGGACCAACCGGGTGTCATCGCCCGCGATTTGCTCGACTACCTGCCACAGACCATTGGCCGCCTGTGGGGCCGCTTGTGATCGACGGGAGTAAAAAAGAGGGGGCTGCCGGATGTTTCCGGCAGCCCCCTTGCTCTAGGTCAGGCCTTAGCTATGGTCAGTCTAAACTCAACTTTTCCCATACCTGTGTAGCTTATTCTCCCAACGTTACCGACACATTGATCTGTCGACCGTCCCGAAGGACCGTAAGCGTTACATTCTGACCAGGCTCGGCCTGTTGCAGCAGTTGCTGCAAGGAGTTTAAATCACTGACGTTGTTGCCATTCAGGGCGACGATCACATCGCCACCGACCAGAACACGTTGTCCGTCGATAGTGGCCGGTTTGAAGCTGCCCAGCAGTCCGGCTTCATCGGCCGGGCTGTTGACATCAACCTGGGAGACGAGAACGCCTTCCTGGTTGCTGGGTAGACCCATCGCCTCAGCGATGGCCGGTGTCATCGTCTCGCCACTGATCCCCAGTTTGACCCCGTTGGTGGGCACAGTGTTGCCACCATTACTCTGTTCCTGAGCGGTCGCCGCCTCGCTGGGGCGCGGCTCCAACTTAACCTGCACGTCTTGCTGCTTACCATCGCGCAAGATGGTCAGGGTGATCGTCCCGCCGACATTGCCGTAGCGATTCAGGTCGGTTACCACACTGTCAAAGTCGCTGACCGGCTCACCGTTGAAGGCAACAATCACGTCGCCGCCAACCAACATCTGCTGTCCGTCAATGGTCACCTGCTGGTCGCTGCCATGCAGGCCGGCGTTGTCGGCCGGGCCATTGGGCACAACTTGGACCACCAACGCACCCTGCTGATCGGCGTCCAGGCCGGCGGCCTGGGCCAATTCCGGCGTCAGCGTGGTGCCGCTGATGCCCAGCCAGGGGTGCTGCACCTGGCCCTGATTGATCAGGGTCGGCACGACTTTGTCCACGATCGCCGACGGAATGGCGAAGCCAATGCCGGCCGAAGCGCGAACCGGTGAGATGATGGCCGAGGTGACGCCAATGACTTCACCCTGGTCATCGACCAGCACACCACCCGAGTTGCCCGGGTTGATGGGCGCATCTGTCTGAATGATGTCGGGAATACTGAAGCTGCCGCCGGTCGTCGATTGCGACTCAACAGGCAGCAACCGGCCCAACGAGCTGATGATACCCACCGTCATAGTGCCTTCCAGCCCAAAGGGGTTACCGATGGCGATGGCCATCTGCCCAACCTTCAACTGGGTCGAGTCGCCAAGCACAACCGGCTTCAACTGAGCCGCCGGGTGGTCGACTTTGATGACGGCCAGATCGCTGTCGGGGTCCGTGCCCACGACTTGAGCGGTCTCACTGCTGCCGTCGGTGAAATTGACCGTGATTTTGTCCGCATTTTCAACCACGTGGTTGTTGGTCACGATGTGGCCTTGCGTGTCCCAAACGAAACCCGACCCGCTGCCGCGCTGATATTGATCAGGCGGAGTCTGCTGCTGCGGGGTCTCGCCCTGGGGCGGCTCGAAAAAGCGGAAGAACGGTGAGTCTTGCGGTATGCTTGACGTTTGTGCTTCCTGTTTGGAGACCACTTCGATGTTTACCACCGACGGACTGACGTCCGCGTAGACGTTCTCCAAAGTGCCTTCCAATGCTGCCAACAAGCTGGCATCTGAACCAGCCGTACCAGCTGCCGGGATGGTGGCTGCCGGCGCCGGATTAGCTACCTCGGCATTGGCTGCCAGCGTTGGCGCGCCACAACCGAGCAACGCAGCAACAGCCAACACAATGGCGAGGTAAAACGTAAGTCCACGTTTCATGAAACTTGCCCCCTCATTTTTACCCATTCTGAATTAATTTCCTCCAATAAGTGAGATTAGTGCTAATGTGGCATATAGTTTAGCGTCCTTACTATATCATGGGGGGCGGGTCATCGTCTTTAAGGTTAGCCCATGGCAACCTTATACCAAGTTTAAGGCGAGGTTTTGGGTGATCATCGAAGTGGCACTGCTTTTTTGTCTGACGTCAGCCAGTCCAGACAAAAGGCAAGTTTGGGGAGTCACTCTTGAAGGAATATGGTGCCCGGTGTCTCAACGACGCCGGTTCCAACAGGAGGCAGAGTGGCCCGATCCGACTCCGAAAGAATGAGGCCTAATGGGCAAACAGGATTCAGCGTGGGCTCAACGTCACGAAGATCCAGTGAAGAGGCATTTGGTGAAACGTTCAGAGGCCAGCCAACGTTCCCTGCGACGAACTAGCTCTCCAGCACCGAACGGACCTTCTTGGCCAGCACCGCCACCGACAGCGGCTTCTGCAGAAACGCCACACCCTCATCCAGTACCCCATGGTGGACGATGGCATTTTCGGTATATCCGGAGACAAACAACACCTTCAGGTCCGGTTGACCTTCCAGCAGTTTCCGGGCGATGTCCGGCCCAGAGATATCCGGGATGACCACGTCACTGACCAGCAGACTTATCGGCTCTTCGGCTGCAGCCGCCAATTGCAGCGCTTCCTCACCGCTGGCGGCCGGCAACACAGTGTAACCTAAGCTTCTGAGCACCCGCGCCACAAAATTGCGGACGCTGTCGTCGTCTTCCACCAGGAGAATGAGCTCGTCACCACCGGTCATATCGGTCGCTTCTGGTCGCAGCGGAGTTTCGGTGGCTCCCTCCTGGACACGTGGCAGGTAGATCTTGAAGGTAGTGCCGGCACCTTGCTCGGTATAGACCCAGATGTGCCCGCGACTTTGCTCGACGATACCGTAAACGGTTGCCAGGCCCAAGCCGGTGCCTTTGCCACGCTCCTTGGTGGTAAAGAAGGGCTCGAAAATGTGTTGCCGCACCTCGCTAGTCATACCGACGCCCGTGTCGCTGACAGCCAGCATGACGTAATCACCCGGTTCCACGTCCAGGTGGCTGCGGGCGTAGTCGGCGTCCAACGTCACATTGGCCGTCTCGATAATCAGTCGGCCGCCGTGAGGCATCGCGTCGCGGGCATTGACTGCCAGGTTGACGATCACCTGTTCGACCTGCGACTGGTCAGCACGTACGGGCCACGAATCTTCAGACACAGCGGTGTGCAGCTCGATGGTCTCGCCCAGCGTGCGCCGTAACATGGAGTCCATAGGAGCGACGACTGTATTCAAATGTAGCAGGCGTGGCTCCGAAATTTCCCGCCGGCTGAAAATCATCAACTGGCGCACCAAGTTGGCGGCGCTTTCACCCGATTCCTGAATCTTTTTGACGTAATGCTGGTGCGGATCGTCGACCGCCATCTCCAATTCCAGTAGCTCGGCGAAACCATTGATAGCCGTCAGCAAATTGTTGAAATCGTGAGCGATGCCGGCCGTTAGGTGGCCAATCGCCTCCATTTTTTGCGACTGCAGCAACTGTTCCTGCAACCGCTCGCGCTTGGTCTCGGACATACGCAAGTCACTGATGTCCAGTACGTATATGTTGACATACCCCTCATCCACAATAGGCGACACCGTCAATGACAGAACGTGCTCTTTCCAGGTCATCTCGACTTGTTGATTGGATTGGGCGGTAAGGGCTTCCTTCGCCAACTTGCGCCATTCTCTTGGCAAACGATAGGATGTATCGTTGGCATCGAGGTCAAACAAGGCTGTGCCGGCCTGGTTGGCGTACATGAGCACACCATCGCTACTAACCCGCAATACCGGATTGGGGTTTTCGTCGGGAAAGCGGGCCAGGCTGGCAATCTTCTGTTCCGCCCGCCGGCGTTCGGTGATGTCGCGCCCCATGCCCACCAGGCCGATTACATTGCCGGATTCGTCACGCAGCGGCAGTTTGGTGGTCAGAGCCCAACGCAGTTCGCCTTCCGACCCAATGCGCACTGGTTCCTCGCGGTCGATCAGTCCTTGTCCCGAACTGATTACCATCTGGTCATCGGCGTTGAAGCTGGCGGCGATATCGGGCGGGTAGAAATCGAAATCGGTCTTGCCCAGCAATGCATCCCGTGATTCGGCGCCCATCACACGGGCTACCTCGGCGTTGCCCAACAAAAACCGTCCTTCGCGATCCTTTACGTACATCGGGTCGGGCAGAAGGTCTATCAGAGCGCGCAGCAGTTTGCGTTCGGATGCCAATTGGGCCTGCGTCTCCGAAAAACGTACGCGGGCACGAAGCGCCTGGATGGCATAGGCCAGGTCGTTCGCCAATTGCTGCAGCAGTGCGACCTCATTTTCGTCAAACGCGTCCTCTGCCGACGCATAGACGTTGAGGGCACCTATCGTCTCGCCCTCGACCTGCAGGGCTATAGCTGCCGAAGAAGCATAACCGTGCCTTTCGGCTTGTCGGCGCCAGGGGCCATAAGATTCATCCATAGTCGTGCTGCGGTTGACACAAACTCTCCCGGTCCGGATGGCTGTGCCGGTGGGCCCTCGCCCGAGATCACTGTCGTCCCAGGTAACCTTGATCTCCTTCAGGTATCCCTCGTCGACACCCCACCAGGCAGCTGGTTTGACCGACTTTTGCTCATCTTGCTGGACCGTACCAACCCAGGCCAGGCGATAACCGCCTTCCTCGACCAGCAACCGGCATATGGCCTGCAACATCTCGTCCTCGGTGATCACTCTGGATTGGGCGCGATTGCAGCTTTCCAGCAACCTGAGGCTTCGGTTTGCCAACCGCAGTTCCATCTCAGCCCGCTTCAGCGCCGTAATGTCACGCCCGACCGCCTGCCCCACGACCAGCCGGCCCCTCACGTCAAAAATGCCGCGGTTTATCCATTCGTTCCAGCACACGCTGCCGTCAGCGCGCACAGTCCGATCCTCGAGGGTCACCACCGGGTTGTCCGGTGTGAGTGTGTCGATCTGCTGACGGACGGCTTCTCGGTCCGCCGGGGCAACTTGTTCAAAAATGCTGGTGCCGATTACCTCTTCATATGCCAATCCAAGATGCCGGCAATAGCTTGGGTTGGCGAAGATGCGCACGCCGTCCGGCAACCAGCGGACAATGAATTCTTCTTGATCCTGGACAATCTGCCGATACAGTTGGGCTTCCTGGCGCAGGCGTTGTAGGTTATTGCTGCTAACGGATTCCTCGCGCTCGGCCAGCCACTGAAATGCTCCTCCGACAGTAGCCAGCAACACCTCGCGATCAGGCGGACAGGGCAAAAAATCAACGGTGCCAGTGCCAGCGTCAATGCTTGCCTGCTGGTCCGTCACCGCGTCACTGCTTCCCAGCACGATGCAGGCGATACTCGGCCAGCCAGCACGGATGCGCTGCAGCAACTCCAACCCGTGGGAACTGGTTCTTGTTTCCAGAATGGCAACACCGGCTTGAGCGCTGAGCGGCAAGTGGGCCATCACCTGATCAGGTCTTAGGTGAAGAACGGGATACCCTTCCGGCTGCAGGACATCGATAATATCCTGCGCCAGGTTCGGCTGATCGGTGACCAGGAGTACTTTATTGTCGTGCATAGGGCCCTTTTCTCGCTACTACATCTTTATCGACCTGAGTACGATGTGGCCCAGCCGACTGACACAGCTAACCAATTTGACGATTGAAAAGCACGGATGTCGTCGAGCACGAGGCCAGGTTGTGGCCTGAAGGTCATTCTCCAGTTTACCCAGCCAGACATATTCTGTCAAGGTCTTTTTTGAGTTTCAGATGTGTACCGCTTTCCTGGTAGAAAACCGCGTGAGCCGGTGGCCGGTTCTATCTCTTCTTTACTGTTTGTGGGTGGAAGGCCTTCCACCCACAAAGAATGAGAAAAACTACCTGATTCTACGCGATTCTTTAAACATAAAGTGAGGGGTCTCTCACGAGCTTGCTTGGCAGCCAAGCCTTGGCTCGGTCCAATTGTCCAACAAAGAATTTGGGACAGACCATTAAGTTTCGGCCAAGGTTTATGTCATTTTGGCCGAGTGGGTACATTAGCAATAACGATTACCTTGTATGTCCGGCGTGAAGGCGATCAACATCTGTATCCAGTGAGGTTAAATGGTGAGTGTCCGTTGGGCGTGTTATAATGGCGACCATTCCGGCCGGTTGTCTTTGGTCACAGAGGAGGTAAACAAATGTCTCTTACTGACCCTGCGTCGCTGCCATTCATACCAGCAGCCGAATATCCTTTACGCTGGCGCCGCGTTCAAACGATGATGGCCGACAAGAATCTGGATCTACTGCTGGCCTATGCCGATGACCGGGCCACTTTCGGCCCGGCCCACGCTCGTTGGTTGGCCGATTTTCCGGTCCATTTCGAGCCGGCCTGCGTGGTGATGCCGCGCGAGGGCAATCCCGCACTACTGTGCGGTCCGGAGAGCGACCAGTATGCCCGGCTGGTCGGCAAAATACCCACCGTCTACACGCTGCGTGAGTTCACGCATCCCGACGAGGACTATCCTTACACGGAGATACGTGACTTCGCCGACGTGATTCGCGCTGTGGCGGGTAGAGCATTGGAGGGGATTAAACGGGTCGGCATCGCCGGCCGAGGCTTAATGACCGCCGACCTTTTCTTCGCTCTGGGCGTTGCACTGCCCCAGGCAGAGTGGGTGGATGTCGAGAATGCCGTCTGTGATTTGCGGGCTGTTAAGTCGCCGGCCGAAATTGCGGTCATACGCTACGCCTACCATCTGGCCCAGGCCGGGCTGGACGCTGCTGTAGCTGAAATACGGCCCGGTGTCAGCGAACGCCGGGTGGCCGCCGCTGCCGAAGCTGTCATGCGCCAGGGTGGTGCCGAAGGCACCGGCATTGATACCATTGTGGCCAGTGGACCCAACAGCCGGCCCGTTTTGGCCCGCTCCACTTTTCGTCCCGTCGAGGCCAACGACCTGGTGCTGCTGACCGTGGCCCCCCGCTACCAGGGGTACCACGGCGCCATCGGCCGGCCCATCCTGGTCGGCGATCCAGGCCGGGAGATTGCCCTGGCGGCCGGCGTGGCCAGCCTGGCGCAACGTTTTTGTTTTGAGGCCATGCGTCCTGGGGTTGAAGGACGCGCTGTGGAAGCACGCGGACGTCGTATCGTCGAAGAGGCCGGATTGGGACAATATTTCCTGTACTCCGGTGTCCACAGCGTCGGCGTGATCGAGTTTGAGCCGCCCATCTTCGGCCCCAGCAGCGACGCCGACTTCGTCACCGTCAAGTACAACTCCGCCGG
>CAZHBM010000065.1:0-13284 GCA_964529945.1 uncultured Anaerolineales bacterium
GACAGCGGCGTGAAGCCATCCGGGCCGGCGGCGCTTTGTGCCCAGCGATGCCCCAGGCGGGCAATGTGGGCCAGTCCGACGGCGGCCACGATGTCCAAAAACGGGTAGATGGGCAAGATGTAACGGTCCTGCTTCTTTTCTCCCCAGGTCATAAAGGCCACGAACAGGACCGCGAACAGAACCATCAGCCCCAGGCTGTCCTGCCACTGCCGCACGCGGGTTTGATCGCCAGGTGCTGCCGCCCTGCCCCGGCGCCACCTGGAAACGACGTCCAGCAGCACGACCAACAGGCCGGCCCAAACCAGCGGCGTGCTGCGCACCAGCCAACTGACCGGGTAGAAAAACACACCCGGATCCTGAGAAACCTGGTTGAGGAAAAAGTTGCCTTTGGCATGGCCGCCGCTGGCATATTTCAGCCCGACGTTGAAGACCGTGCGCACCGTATCGACCGGGATGACCCACATAGCCGGCCAAAAGACAAAGAACACGGCCGCCGCACAGGCAAACCAAAGCAGGCCGTCGGCCAGCGTCGACAGAATCGGGCGCCAGCCAAAGGGTTGGCCGCGCCGCCAGCGGGCCACCAGCGACCACAGGCCAATCACCGCAATGAAGGGATTAAGAAACAGGCTGTTGCTCTTGCTCAAAAAGGCAAAGCCGGCCAAGAGCCCCGAAGCAATCAGCCACGTCCGGCGTTCACCCTTAACCCAGTAGATCAGCGCGGTCAGCAGCGACAGGCTGAGGAACGTGGTCGATAAGGCGTCGTGATGGATGACCCGCGACAGGGCTACGTGAAACGGGTCGAGAGCCAGCAACAGGCCGGCCGCGATCGCCACCAGGCGATCGTCGAAGAGACGCCATACCAGCCAGGCGGCCACAGCCACCCACAGGCTGGTCAGGAACACCGTCGGCAGCCTCTCAGCCACGATCAGGTGCGGATCGAGGGGATTGGTCTGCAGGCCGACCACGTAGTTGAACAATGGACCGGGCAACCCATCGGCCAGGTAGCGCAAGACGATGCCGATACTCCCCGTCCACATGGTGGTGACACCGGGGTGACCGGTGCGCAACGTGCAGGCCAAACCGACCGCCTGTTCGAAGCCGGTATGGTTAACCGGCGATTCGCACACAAACGACCAATTCAGCAGCCCGGCCAGAAAGTTGCGCGACCGGTCCACCCACAGAAATTCGTCCGGCGTGAGGAATTTGCCCAGATCGGGCAATCGCACGACCAATGCCAGCAGGAACAATCCTGCTGGCATTGTCCAAACGAACGGCCTTTTTCGTTCAGTCGACTTCACGAAAACGAAACACCTCGTCTATTTTGACCAGGATATTTGCTCGTCGTACCAGTCCCGCACCCCATAGGGCTCGGCCACAACGGGGATGCGATACATACCGCCGTCGTAGGCAAATATGCGCTGGTTGTCGGTCCCGTCAGGCCGGATAATCCAGATGCCCCAGTCTCCATCAGCATCGGACAGGTAGGCGATCCATTGACCATCAGGCGACCACACCGGCAGCCCTTCGATCCCCGGACCCGCCGTCAACACCCGGGGCGTGGCCGGTTGCCCGTTGACGGCTTCGTCAGCGTTGACCAGCATCAGGTCCCAGGTACCGCTCTTATCGGTCTGGTAGACAATCTCGTTCGATTGCGGTGACCAGTCGGGATTGGCGGCCTGTTCGTCCTCGACGATGGGGCCGACCATGTTGGCGCCTGTATCCCAGGCGTTAGTGGGAAACGCAGCCGCCTCCCACAACCCACAACGATTACCGGTCAGGTCGCAGCCGCGATACACAAAGTGCTGGTTATCCGGCGCCCAGGACGGGTCCTGGCCGGCCAACCGCAGGTCTTGTTCGTTGGTGCCGTCGGCGTTAATCAAGAAGATGCGCCACACCCGGTCAGGGATGCGCTGGCTGTCAAACAGGATTCGTTGCCCGTCGGGCGACCAGTTCGGGTGAGCGTCTTCCCAGAAGCCGCCGGTTCCCCGAAGCTCCGTACCATCCAGGGTCGTATTGGCCAGGTAACGTGCCTTCAAGGCCGGGGCACAGTTGATAAACGGGCTTTCCTCGCTGGGCGGGTCTCCCCAGCCACGGAAGGCCAGGCGCGTGCCATCCGGCGACAGCGCCGGCTCACTGACGGCGTTAAGGGGGAAGATGCGCCGCGTCTCCTGGCAGGCTTGCGGACTGGTCAGGCAAGCGGTTACGTCGATGATGTCTATCTCATAGGTACAGCGTTCCGACGAATTGTTCCAGAAGCTGAATGCAATGTGGCCCATCGGGCTGGATTCGGCTGCCGGCGCTGAAACGGGGGCATCCCCTGCAGTGACCGGAATCCACAGTTTGCTTCCCAGCTCGATGACGTTGGGGTCGGAAATGAGGGCGAAGCTCGAATCGGCTTCGTGACGGGCATTGGTGGCAGTGATGATGTTTTTGTACAGGTGGCCGTCACCCAGAAATGTTTCGGCCAGTTTCCACAAGGTATCGTTATGCTGGACGACGTAGGCCTGACCTTCGTCCGCGCCGGCCGGCGTCGCCAATCCACTTTCTCCGGACCAGACGGCCGGACCGCCCTGTATCCCCTCAGCGGCAAAGGACACCGGGCTGAACCACAGCGATGATCCCAGAATGGCAAACAGCAGTGCAACAGGAATGGCAAAACGTCTCAAAGATACTCTCATCATATTTCAACCTCCATTATACACCTTTGTGAAATGGGCTAATCATCCATCGGGCGGCCGTTTGCCGGTCGACACCGCCCGATACCAACCACCTCAATTATAATCCGACCGGGCCAGGCCGCAAGGATTTGGCATACTGCCAGAATCGGGCCGGCAGTGGCCATATCCTCGCCGGCGCGGTGGCAGACGGTCGCTGTCTATATGCCACCGGGCAGATCAGCCCAAGATATGTAATATTTTTTGTTTTTTGGGGTGGAAGGCCGTCCATCCCCAAGAAATATTAAAGAGATAACACCGGCCACCTACTTTTTTGGCCATCTTCCAAAAAAATGGGATTCACCCCACCATCCGGAGACATTTCCAAAAACGCGTCGGCCGGGTATAATTAGACACTCAAGACGAATACGCAAATTGGCAACAGAGGAGAGAGAACACAAATGGCAATGCGCATTCATTTTCCGGAAAACCTGAAAGTACACGCCGGCCACCAAAGCTTCACCATCGAAACCGATCAGCCGGTAGAACAAGGCGGCGATGGTTCAGCCCCGGCGCCTTTCGATCTTTTCCTGGCCTCGATCGGCACGTGTGCCGGCATCTACGTGCTACGCTTCTGCCAAAAACGAGATATCAGCACCGAAGGGTTGGAAGTCATTGAGACTTGGGATTATGATACGTCGACCCACCTGGTAACGAAAATTAACCTGGAAATCAAATTACCGGCCGGCTTCCCCGAAAAATACCGGGATGCCATCGTCAATTCGGCCAATCTTTGCGCCGTCAAAAGACATTTGGAGAACCCGCCGGCTTTCAACACCTTTGTGACGCCCGCTTAAGACGTGCTGGGCGGCGAAAAAGCCCGATTGCGGCGCCGGTGGATACCTCCCCCAAGCGCACCCTAAAACATATGCCAGGCAAGAGATTCTTCCAAAAATACGGCCACCATCTGTCCGCCCTATTGGGATATTTGGGCCTGACCCTAATCCTCACCTACCCCCTGGTAGAAGATTTCGGCCGGGCCATTCCGGGTGACGGGTTCGACGGCTGGCAGAACGTGTGGAATATCTGGTGGGTCAAACAATCTTTGCTGATCGAGCAGGTCCACCCCTATTTCACGCGTATGGTCGACTATCCGGCCGGCGTCTACCTGTATTTCCACACTCTCAACATCTTCAACGGCCTGACGTTCCTGCCGGTCACGCTTAACGCGGGCAGCCTGATCGCCTACAACGTGGCCGTCGTCTTCAGTTTCGTTATCGGCGGCTACGGCACTTATCTGCTGGCCCTATACTGCCTGCGGCGCGTCTCGACTCGGCAGCCGGCCGGGAGCCTATACCACCACCTGGCGGCCTTCGTCGCCGGCGTTGTTTTCGCCTTCTCGCCCTATCACATGGCCCACCTGTTGGGTCACATGCAGCTCATATCGCTGGAATGGCTGCCGTTCTTTGCCCTATTCACCATGCGTCAGGTCGACCAGGCGATAGACGCCGGCCGCAACAGCCATGCGACTACCCAAAACCGGCCGGGCCTGCTGAAGGCGATATTACCGGCCTCCTTATTGGCAACGCTGTTTCTCTTGCTGGTCGTCTCCTGCGACTGGTACTATGCCTTTTACATGGTGCTGTTCAGCGGCCTGTACTGGCTGTGGGTCACCATCCGCCGGCGCACCTGGCTGGCGCCGACGTTGTCCCTGGCCCTGACGGGACTGTTGTTTCTATTGATCACCGCCGGCCTGTGGATACCCATGGTCAGGGAGTCTCTGACCAGCGACTACATGGTGCCGCCGGCGGGCAGCACACAGCGCCTGTCGGCCGACCTGACCGCCTTCTTCACTCCCAGCACGCTGCATCCCTGGTGGGGTAGCTGGGCCGCCGGCTGGGCCGACCGGTTTACGGCCAGCACCTCGGAGCGTACCGTGTTCGCCGGCTACAGCGTGCTCTTGCTGGCCATTGCCGGCCTGCTGACCCGGCGCCGCCTGGCCCTGTTTTGGGGCCTCTCGGCCGCCGCGTTCGCCCTGCTGGCCTTGGGGCCGGTGTTGCACATCGGCGGCCAAACCCAATTCGCCGGCCTGGGACCGATTCCATTGCCCTACTGGATTCTGAATCGCCTGATCCCCCTGTTGCGTATTTCGCGCTCCGTCAGCCGCTTTGACGTTATTGTTATGTTAAGTCTAGCCGTATTGGCGGCCATCGGCACCAGGTGGTTGTTGGTCCGGTTAGCGCCCCCGCACGGGCGGCCGGTGACCGGCTGGCTGGTGGCCTTGCTGCTGGTGGGTGTCATCAGTGTCGAATTCCTGGCCGTCCCCTACCCCATGTCGTTTCCTGAGACCCGGCCTTTCCAGGCCGACCTGGCCCAGGAGACGGGCGATTTCGCCATTATGGACATTCCAATGGATTGGGACCGGCCGGCTAACCTGTTGTACCAGACCGTCCACGGAAAACCGATGGTAGCCGGCTACACCTCGCGCACCAACCCGCAATCGCCGGCCTGGCGCACGCCGGTGTTGCAGACCTTCCGTTATCTGGGACCGGACGTCAACAGCCAATACCCACCGGAGGAGTTGGCGAGTACGGTATTAAACGATCTGAACGTGCGTTACGTGATCGTGCACAAGATGGATTTGCCGCCTGGGGATTACCGGGAAACGACGCTGGGCCTGGTCGACCGCGTGTTCGCCGGTTGGCCGGTCATCGTGGATGACGAATGGCTGGAGGTACTCCAGGTGCCCGAGCCGGCATACAGGTTACCCTACCTGACAGTGGGTGAGGGCTGGGGACCGCGCCAATGGGAAGAGAATGGCCCGCTGCGCGAGATGACCGGTCCCGAGGCCACCTTCAACGCCCGCCTGGCAACCCCGGCAACCGTTCACCTGGAACTGGATGTCGCCGCCGGCCCGCGGCCGGAAACCGGGCTGGAAATCTCGGTCGCCGGCCAACCGGTGGGTAGCTACTCCCTGACACCCGGGACGACGACCATCGAGACGATGTCTCTGGCATTGGAGAGCGGTCAAAGTCTCGTCGTGTTGCGCAGCCAACCGCCGGCCGGAATTGCGCTGACCGGCATTCGCCTGCTGGTGGACGACAGCCCAAACTGAGGGGTCAGCGCGATTCCACCTTGGCGTGGATGCGCTCCATAAACCGGCCGATGTCGATGACGGCGCGCCAGTGATCGGCCTGCCCGACCTCTTCCACGTCATCGCGCGCCACCACCTCGAAGCGCAAACGGCGGCCGTCGACTTCCGTCAGGGTAGCCGTAATTTCCACCTCGAACCCGACCGGTGTGGGTGCCAGGTGCTGGACGTCGACCGAGATGCCCACCGTCGTCGAACCCGGCGGCAACAGGTCAGCGACCACCGCCATGGCGGTTTCTTCCATCATGCGGACCATCTCGGGCGTGGCCAGCACGTCGACCCCTCCACTACCCAGGTGGCGGGCAGTGGAGGCCTTTTCTACGCGGTAGCGCTTCTTTAGAGAAAGACCGGGTTGGATACCTTCCAAGCCAGACATGTTAACACCCCCAAAAATCGGGCCCGGTCATCATTAAGCAGCGATGAGTGCCCGAAGTTTTCAAGAAGACAGAAGATTGCCCCCATTTCCAAACCACATCAGCCGCAAACTCCCTCCGCTGACGGACAGGTGCCAGGCAAAGATCGGCAGTCACCAGGCAAGGAGTCTGCGGCCGGGTGCGGGGAACTCAAAGATTGCCCATAATGGCCGTCAATCCTCCGAGTCCCAGCAGTCCCGCAATAACGGATAAAATGCCGCCCACAATGGTGATGATAATGGCGGCGACCACGGAAGCGCTGAAGAAGCCGCAGCCGAATTTGAAACCGTCACCGAAACTGAGTCCCGACGTGTCCATAGATTCCCCTCCTTAGTGAGAAATGGAAAAAACCACCTGGATGAATTAAGCCAGGAACGTCACTCCCGCCAAAATATCTGCGGGCATTGCTGTCTGCGCTGCAGGCGCCACCACCAACCGACCGGATAACCGACCATCTTGGCCACGTCGCCCACCACCCGGATCACAGGCACCCAAAGGATGGCCTGCAGCCGCTCGCCCAAGGATAACGGGCGCAACCAGGGACGCAGTCGCCGGTAGGGCGTCAGCAGATGACCGGCAAATGCAGCTCCGCCACCCAAGAGCCACAGCCAGGGACTGATCAGCAGCCCCAGGAGAACGATCACAGGCAAGCCAATCAAGTAGGAGGCGTAGCGGACCAGGTGCCGTAAACGCCACAGGTCGGCCTTGCCGTCTCCACGCGCGTACAGATAGTACTGTTTGAAGTAGCTGCGCAGATTGCTGCGCGGGCGGAAATAAACGACCGCGTTGGGCGCAAAACCAAAGGGGGCATACAATCGCCGCAACTTGAGATCGAAAATCAGGTCTTCGCAATAGTCGAGCCACTCGGGATAGCCCCCCACAGCTTGCCAGGCCTCGCGGGTGAAGGCCACCGACCGGCTGGACGGCAGAAACCGGTTCGGATCAAGCTCGGCCACGGCCGGCAAAACGGTAGCCGACATAGCAATTTCGAAAATGTTTTCCGGATCGGGAGAGAATACTCCCGACACGACCTGCGGGGGATTGGCCTGCTCAAAGGGGGCCACCAGCTCGGCCAACCAATCGGGAGACAGACGTACTCCGGCGTCCGTGCTGGCAATGACGTCGCCGCTGGCAGCCGCTGCAGCCAGGTTGCGGCCTCGGGAAATGTTGACCCCCGGCTCCACCAGTACTTGTAAGGCCAGGTGCGGCCCCGGGCCGGCCAACAACCGGCTATCGGACGCTGCTCGCAAAATCGACAGTGTATCGTCGGTCGAGCCGCCATCGACAATCACGACCTCATCCGGAACGCGGGTCTGGGTTGCCAGGGAGGCCAGCAGCTTACGGATGGCCTCGCCTTCATTGAGAACGGTTGCAATTACGGATACTTTCATTCACATCCAAAAAGGGCATTCGTGAGTAGAAAATGGGACAAAAAGCAGGGCGCAGACACCTGCTGGAGACAAAGACAGGTTTGGGCCGGCCGGTTGGCGATTCCCGGATGCCGGTCTATTCGTTCGCCGGTTCACAGGTGGCGTGCAGATAGGCAAAGTCGCCGCGAGGCGGCATCAACTCCACCACCTCGACGATCCTGAAGGTTTCGCCGCTCAATTCCACCCGATCACCGACCTTGGGCCTATGATCCAGGTTTTCAATGCCCCCTGCATCACGCCGCCCCGGGACCAAGAAGCTGACTTTATAGATCATCGTACTCGCCCCCATCCGTCAAGTGTCAGGAGCCACCAACCCTGGCCGGACCGAAAAGCCGGTCCGGCCAAGTCTCAGATCATATTGCTGTGACGCAATTTGAAGGACAAATCAACGGCGATGTTGCGCATCACGATGAAGCCTAACCGGGGAAACCGGTCGCATAAGTCAAGAAACTGCTGACAGTTGATGACGTACGTCTCGGTCTCGGTTTCGGCGCGCACCGTGGCCGAGCGGGCGCCACGATCCACCAGCCCCATTTCGCCGAAACTCTGGCCTTTTCCCAGGGTAACTGTGATCGAATCGCCGCGGGCGCCACCCGTTTCCGCCTCCGGCTTGGTGATGACGCGCACGCTGCCCGAACGGATCAGGTAGAAGTCATCGACCGGATCGCCAATTCTCAGTATGACCTCGCCCGCTGAAAAATGCGCTTCGCGGCACAAGGTCTCGATCTCAGGCAACTCGTCTTCAGGCACATCCATAAACAGTTCCAACTGCCGCAGAAGCGCCAATTTATCGGCCATTGGACCGCCTCCCGCCCGTCAGGGCTTCGCTCCAGATTAGCATCAGGAAAAGTCTAATACCGGGCCGTGAGTGCGGATCAGGGCACAGTTGGCCCGGTCCACGTTAGCAGCCACGTGAATCTCCGTCGGCACGATTATACCATGGCGCACGACGTGACAGCAATCGTTTCACCTGGCACGGGTGTGTCCCATTTTCTTGGTAGAAAACCAGAAGAGCCGGTGGCCGGTTTTTTCTTTTTCTATTTTTTGTGGGTGGAAGGCCTTCCACCCACAAAAAAGATACCACCTGATTCTACGCGCTTCTTACGACATTATGTGAGCGGTCTCTCATGAATTGACTTCGCAGCCAGACTGTAGCTTGGTCCAATTTCTCCAACAAAAAATTTGGGACAGATCCACCTGGCGCTCGCAGGCCGGCTCACACCTTGTCGCGATACCACTGAATAGTGCGTTCCAGCCCGGTTTCCACGTCGACCTTGGGCTCCCATCCGAGCAGCGTTCTGGCCCGGGTAATGTCGGGTTTGCGCACTTTGGGATCGTCCTGGATGCGCACGTCTTCTGGGTCAACGAACTTGATTTCAGACTTGCTTCCGGTCAGCCGGACGATGGTCTCAGCCGCCTCAAGAATCGTCATTTCGTGAGGGTTGCCGATGTTGACCGGGTCGTTCTCATCGGACATCAACAGCCGGTAGACGCCGTCGATCAGGTCGCTCACGAAACAGAAACTGCGCGTCTGCTTGCCTTTCTCATAGACTGTCAGCGGCTCACCGCGCAACGCCTGGGCGATGAAGTTGGGCACGGCTCGACCGTCCCTCAAACGCATGCGCGGTCCAAAGGTGTTGAAGATACGCACGATGCGGGTATCGACGCCGTGATAGCGATGGTAAGCCATCGTCATGGCTTCGGCAAACCGCTTGGCCTCGTCGTACACCCCTCTTGGCCCAATCGGGTTGACGTTGCCCCAATAATCTTCTGTCTGAGGATGCACCAAAGGGTCGCCGTAAACCTCCGACGTCGATGCCAGCAGGAAACGCGCACCCTTGTCCTTTGCCAAGCCGAGCGCCTTGTGCGTACCCAGAGCGCCCACTTTCAACGTCTGTATCGGGAACTCAAGATAATCAATTGGGCTGGCCGGTGATGCAAAATTCATTACCGCATCTACCTCTCCGTCGACAAAGATGTAGTTGGTAACGTCGTGCTTAATGAACAAGAATCGTTCGTGTCCCGCCAGGTGACTGATGTTGGCCACGTTGCCGGTAATCAGATTATCCATAGCAATGACATCGTGCCCTTCAGACAAGAGCCGATCACATAAATGAGAACCCAAGAAACCAGCGCCACCCGCAACCACTATTCGCATAATACCTACCTCCGTAGTGCGCTCATCATAGGCTGTTGAGCAATAAGATAAGCCGATTACCAGTAAACACCCATCAAGAATCCATTCCGTTGGTCACCACCGCCAGAGTCATAACGAAGATGAAGGCCAGGTCGACTAAAAAGATCGAATTGTCCACCAAACCGTGCGCCAGGCTGGCTACCATACTGCCCATCAACCCCAAAATCAGTGCCCGTTGGGGGCCTTCCGCCAGGCGGCGGTACAACCGAGCCGCCAACCGCCAGAAGGTAACCTGGATCCAAATCAACAAGACAATGCCGCTTACACCCAAACGGGTGCCGAAATCGAGCAGAATATTGTGCGGATGGCTCAGATTCGGCTCCTGCCAGGCGTCGGGCAGGAGATAACGCGTGCGATACTGGTACAGGAAATTGTCCGGGCCCACCCCCAGCCAGGGGTGTTCGCGCAACATGTTCCAGGCACTCTGCCACAGGCGCAGACGGAAGAAACCGGTACCGTTTCGGGTGTCCAACAACGACCGCAGCCGCTCGGTCCCCAGCAGTGGGACGACCCCGCCGGCCGCCGCGGCCAGCACGGCCAGCGTGAGCCCCAACACTCGTCGCCCGCGGACGAAACCGAAAAACAGCAGCGCCGCCGGCAAGCCCAACAACAAGGCACCGCGACTGAAAGTCAACAACAGCGCCAGCCCATTGACGGCCAAAACGACAGCCAACAAAACAACCCGCAGGCGCGACCTGGCAGAGGCACCGGAAAACAAGAGCAACGAGATTAGAATGGGCACGACGCGTCCCAACAGCAACGCCAGGTTGTTGGGCGAGCCATAGACCCCCAGCGCACGGCGCACACCCTCCGCATCGATGGTCTGCCTGGTGAAGAAATACTGGAAAATGGCATAGCCGGCCATAATGGAAGCACCGGCCAAAAAGGCGACCACCAGCACCGACGAAAAGCGCCCGCTGAGCGGCGTTTCCCGGCCGGATCGGCACTCGGTGCCTGCCAGGCGGATCAACGCGTAAAAGGCGACTGCGTCCCAGAAGACGACGTGAAACTCGTGAAACGAGACCCCAACGTTTCCGGCTGCCAGAGCCGCCAGCAAACCCAATGCCACCAGGCCGGCCATGGCCAGGTCCATCTGCCGCACCAGGCTTTTCGACCCGGCCGGCGCCGTGCCGGCGGATGGCGATTCTCTCCGCCAGGTCACGTGTCGCGCGGCGGCTGCCAGGACACCCGCCGGAGGAATCAGCATCAAGACCGCCGTCGCCCAGTCGCCGGCATCCAATCCCAGCCCGGACAGCGGGATGAAGGTCAGCAGCCCACAGCAGCCGGCCAAAACAGCCATGGCAAAGCTGCCCCAGTCCAGCCAAAGCGGCCGCCGCCTGAGGGAGAACAGCGCCCGCCGGACCACGTAGGCCAGCGACACGAATATCAGGCTGAGCTCGGTCATTGAAACAGTACGGCCGATGAGCGATTTGGGCAACAGGAAAAAGGGCAGGCTGAAGGCGGTCAATAACAGGCCATATTCAGGGTAAGCCAGCAAGACCAGGAAGAGCGGCAAAGCCGCCACCGCCGACCACAGGGTACCCGGCGCCAAATAGAACAGCAGCGCCGTGAAGGCCAGCAACAACAGGCGCAGCCGCCAGTCCAAAGACCGGATGCCGGGACGTACCCGGTCAACAACGGTCCATAGATGGTCCACATCGGTCGTTCGCCAGGTGCGGTAAACGGCGGCGCAAAAGGCAAGGCCGGCCAACAAAAGGACCGCCTCCAGCCCGCGGGTGTCGGCTTCGCGGCTCACCCGCCAACCGACAATCGGCCACTGGTACCAGCCACCCTCGGCTTCGATCACCAGGTCGTGCGGGCCGTCGGGCAGATAGCGGGCCAGCGTGACCGTGTCCTGCTCGTGCAGCGGGTCGTACAGCACCAGGTAGCTGCGCCCGGTCTGCTGTGGCAGACGGTTGGCCGGCTTCCCATCCACGCTGACGTACAGGAAACCTTTGAAGGTCCCCCGGCGCACGGTCAGGTCGATACGCGTGCCTTCAAAACGAACGTTCAGCCGGGCCGGAGGTTGCCGGGGCACATCGGCGCCGGCCGAGGTCACCTGCCAGGCACCCTGATAATCACCGGTGACGCTGTCGGCCGGGTATACACCCAACGTGGCGACCGCAGGCTGGCCGGTTGCAGCGGTCAAAGCCACCCCCGCCGGCGACAACCGGTCGCCGGTCGTCAGCGCCAGCCCCCGCCGGGGATCACCGGCCGGCAAAAGATCGGCGTTCCAGGCCGGGAAGATCATAGTCCCCAACCAGGACCAGTCAGCCCGCGCCAGTTGAATGGCCTGGGCCGTGTAAACCTGTTGTTGCTCGGGGCTCACCTCGGGCCAGGGGGAGCCGGGCGTCGGTTGCCCGGCGGGCGCAACCGCCCAGCCAAAGGCTGCCAACCAAATGGGCGTGTTGGCGTCGCCGTGGGCCTCCATCACCCGCCGCAGAAGCTCAACCCGGGCAAAATCCAGCCGGCCCGAGCCGGCCGGCGTCTCCGGCGGCCACTCGAAACCGTAAGGCTGAGCGGTTACGACGTCGAACCAGGGCGCGGCATTGGCGGCATACAACCCGTCCAAAAAGGCCACGTCACTCAGATTGAGCGGCCCATTTTCCAGGGTGGGCGCCAAAGCAGCCGTCAAGATGATGGCCTGGTCGTCTCGTTGGCGGACGTAGATGGCCACCTCGCGCAACAAAAGCGCGTAGGCCGCCGGGTCGACGTATTGGTCGCCCCAGTGGGCACTCAGGTTGGGCTCGTCCCAGATTTGGTAGGCCAACACCCGCCCGCTATAGCGAGCCGCCAGTTCTCCGGCGAACTCTCCCAGGTGAATCAGTTCGGTGGGCGGGGTGGTCGATGGGCTACCGGCCGGGCGCGCCCAGGAAGGTGTTGTATCCAACACGGCGATGATACTTAGTCCGTGCCGGTCGGCGGCGTCCACGACGCGGTCCAATGGCGCCCACTCGAAATTCCCCGGCGATGGCTCGATCTCGGTCCAGCGGAAAGGCTGCCGCAGGCAACACAGCCCCAACTGACTCATACGCTCGAGCTCGTGCTCCAACTGCTCGTCAGACAGGGCGGTCAAATCGACCGAAACCCCATAATTTTTGTCCGCAGCCAATGGGACGTCAACCGGCAGGCCGGGATAGGCAGCGCCGGTACGCAGCCAGCGATAACCCAGCCCGGCTAAAACAAGCGCCATAACAGCTGCCAGGCACAACCAGAGCAATGGGGTGACGCGCAAACGTTTCCTTTGCATCGACCTATCCGGCTTCGTTTTCAGGTTGTTTTCCAGAATGGGCTTGAGTATACCACCGTTCAAGTGTGCACCCAAGGCAACCCGGCGCCGGGGGATGTGTCCCATTTCTTGGTAGAAAATCAAGTGAGCCGATGGCCGGTTCTATCTCTTTTTTGTTTTTGTGAGTGGAAGGCCTTCCACTCACAAAAA